>NZ_WNXF01000043.1:0-761 GCF_010993675.1 Modicisalibacter sp. 'Wilcox' | reverse complement strand
GCCCGTAGCCCGTAGCCCGTAGCCCGTAGCCCGTAGCCCGTAGCCCGTAGCCCGTAGCCCGTAGCCCGTAGCCCGTAGCCCGTTATCAGGCCCTAGCCGTGACCCACGTCGATTTCTACATCCTCCCCGACACCACCCTCGAGGCGCGTCTCGACTTCGCCTGCCGGCTGGCCGAGACCATTCACCGCAAGGGCTACCGGCTGCATATCCACACTCGCGACGAGGCCATGGCCCGCGACATGGACGAGCGGCTGTGGACCTTCAAGCCCGAGAGCTACCTGCCCCACGCCCTGCTCGCCGATGAGGTCACGCCGACGCCGCCGGTCACCCTGGGCTGGGAAGCGCCCCCGGATCCCGGGCCCGAGAGCCCGCCCATCGAGGCGCTGCTCAACCTGCATGACGGCATTCCCGAGTGGTTCTCGCGCTTCGAGCGGGTCGCCGAGATCATCAACCAGCATCAGGCGGTGCTCGAGGCCAAGCGCGACTGCTGGCAGACCTATAAGCAGCGCGGGTACCCGGTCAAGGCCCACAAGCTCTAGCCGTGATCTCTCACCCAGATTGTTCATCCGGAGCCTGGCCGTGGGAGCGACGTCAGTCGCGATGGGGCGGCCACCGGGCTGCGCCATCGGGGATGAATCCCCTCCCACAAGCCCCTTAATCAGGCCGGCCAGCATGGCCGAGCGACCGTGGGAGATTCTATGTTGCCCGTCAAGCCTTGATGGGGCTTGGAGGGCGATATCCCGTCTCATGCTTCATCAGTG
>NZ_WNXF01000042.1:0-899 GCF_010993675.1 Modicisalibacter sp. 'Wilcox' | reverse complement strand
CTGGAGTATCAAGCGGGCTCTTGGTCGGCACCGCGTCGCGTGGTGCTGGTGGTGCAGGAACGCCCCGATGACCTGCTGCTGCATGCCTTCTTCCTGGTCACCAACCTCGGCAAGTTCGACTGGCCGCCGGAGAAGGTCCTGGCGCTCTACCGCAAGCGCGGCAGCGCCGAGGCGCACATGGGCGAGGTGAAGTCGGCGCTCGACGTGCATCTCTCGTCGACCGATCGCGGCGCCTCCACCGTTCAGGACGTGATGGCACGCAACGAGGTGAGCCTGCTGCTCAGCCTCTACGCCTACCAGGTCCTGCATGGCCTGCGCTGCCTGCTGGAGCGGCAGACCCGGCAAGGCTGGAGCCTCAGCCGGATGCGCGAGCAGGTGCTGAAGGTCGCCGCCACGCTGAGGCTGCACGCTCGGCGAATCACCGTTCATCTGGGTGCCGCCGCCGACAAGTGGTGGCCGACGCTGCTGAAGGGTGAATCGCCCCGGGTTTCGTAGACACCTCCAGACCTTATACTGAAGGCACCAAGGAGGTCCCATGAGCCGCCAGCGATATACCGAAGAATTCAAGATCGAAGCCGTCAAGCAGGTGACGGAGCGCGGTCATCCCGTCACGGAGGTGGCCGCCCGGCTGGGGGTATCCGGCTACAGTCTCTATCAGTGGATGAAGCGCTACGCCAAGCCGGCGGAGCAGCGTCAGCAGGACGCGGACCTCCAGGCGGCGATCACGGCTGCTTGGACGGTCGCAATTGATTCCAAAGAGCTATAAGAAAGCGGGAAAATTTCAGCGTTTTGGCATTACTCAACGGCCATTCGCACTGAAGAAGCCGATCCTGATAAGCGATGCCACCAGTCAGTACCTTCAGACCGCTCAATCAGCACCCTCGTGAATGAGGCGGGCT
>NZ_WNXF01000041.1:0-912 GCF_010993675.1 Modicisalibacter sp. 'Wilcox' | reverse complement strand
GGGTCCCGTGTGATTAACCACCCGTTTGGTAAATAACTCAGGTCGCTTGGCCTGCCACTCCTTCATCGCCGTGATCGGTGATTGATGATGCAGCGCCTTCTGAGGGATGTGGTGATTGTATAGCCAAGCGTAGCGTTTGAGCGTCTGCTCCAGGTCCTCGCCTGAGGTATAGCGCCGGGTCGCCAGCACGTCGCTGATGCGGCCGTTGAACCGCTCCACCATACCGTTCGTCTGTGGCCTTCCCGGCTTGATCAGGCGATGTTCGATACCATGGGCCTGGCACTCCTGGTCGAAGGGGTGGCGGCCGCTGGGCTTGCGCTCACCTGCCCGCGTGAAGCGATCGGTGAACGACTTGCCGTTGTCAGTGAGCACCGTCTGGATCGTGAAGGGCGCCTTCTCCTCCACGCGCTTCATGAACGCCTTGGCATCCTTGGCAGACTGGCTACGCCTGACCTCCAGATAGACCCAGCGTGTGGCACGGTCGATGGCGACATACAGGTAGCGCTTCTGCTCCTCATCAGGCATCTGAGGCAGGTGCTTGATGTCGATATGCACGTACCCGGGCTCGTAGTCCTTGAAGGGCTTGTGCCGGGGCTTCCCATCATCACCAGCGTCCTGCCGAGCCAGTTCTGCCAGTGTCGGCACCTCGCGGCGCTGGAGCATGCGATGCAGGCCTGAGCGAGACAGTCGAGGGTTCAGGAACTCACGTGCCACGACGAGCAGGTCATCCAGACCGAGCCGCAGGAATTCGCGAGCGGCGATCAGCACCGCCTCCTGCTCGGACGTGAGGGTGGCCAGCAGGTTGTGACGCGTGTGCGGTCGGTCATGGACATCGTCACGGTACCGCCAGCGCCGGATCGTCGCGGGGGAGACGCCATACTGGCGAGCCAGCTCGCTATCCGTGATGCTGGA
>NZ_WNXF01000040.1:0-1217 GCF_010993675.1 Modicisalibacter sp. 'Wilcox' | reverse complement strand
TCGCGACTGAAGTCGCTTGTATGTTGGAAATGACCCAACACGGGCAGTATGGAGAAGACTTGCCGGGGTGGAGGGACGAAGATCGCATCTGGCCCCCTCGGGGGTACAGACCGTGGGAGATATGCCCCCACCCCACCCATTCAGCGCCGATAAGGAATCCATCGGCTGAGCGCCCCTCAGACCGACGATATTGGCAAGCCAGCGCCTGGGTGCACCCCGGCAAGCCTTCTCAACCTAGCGCGGAGGCCAGGCCATGACAATCCAGACCGTCATCGGGATCGACGTCGCCAAACACGACCTCGTGGTCTATCGACAGGACCTCGAAGCCCAGGAAACCCTGGAAAATCGAAAGCCGGTCCTCAAGCAATGGCTGCGTGGCCTTCCCCCTCACTGTGCGATCGCCGTCGAAGCCACCGGGACTTATCACGTCGCGCTGATCGAGCTGGCGTACCAACTCGGCCACGAGATCTACGTGGTCGATGGCTTCCAGCTCCATCATTACCGGCAAGGCGTCGGCGGTCGGGCGAAGACCGACAGCAGTGATGCCCGGTTGCTGGCGCGCTACCTCGACCGCGAACGCGAACTGCTGCGGGCCTGGACGCCGCCACCGGCCGCGTACCGGTCCCTGCAGACCCTGCTGCGGCGCCGCGCCACGCTGGTCCAGGCGCGGGTGGCGATTCAGCAGAGCTGCGCCGAACTGCCCTGGCTGGCCTCGCACCTCAAGCGGCTGGTGGCCCAGCTGACGCGGCTCGATGAGCTGATCCAGACGCGGCTCCGGTCCATCGTCCGAGAGGCCGGGCTTCGCCACCAGGTGGCTCGCTGCAAGGCCATGGAAGGCGTGGGGGAGCTGACCGCCACCGCCCTGGTCATGGCCTTCCTGCGCGGCGACTTCCGGCATAGCGACGCCTTCGTGGCCTTCCTGGGGCTGGATGTGCGCGTCCGCGATTCCGGCAAGCAGCGAGGGCGACGTAAGCTGACCAAGCGAGGCGATCCGGAGGTCCGGCGGCTACTGCACAATGCCGCCATGGCCGCGCGTCGCCAACCGGGGTGGAAAGAGACTTTTGAGCGCTATCAAGCACGCGGGCTTAAGTCCACCCAGGTCCTGGTGATCCTGGCCAGGAAGCTGGCACGCATCGCCTTTTCACTGATGAAGCATGAGACGGGATATCGCCCTCCAAGCCCCATCAAGGCTTGACGGGCAACATAGAATCTCCCAC
>NZ_WNXF01000003.1:215339-275227 GCF_010993675.1 Modicisalibacter sp. 'Wilcox' | reverse complement strand
CGGGCTCGGGCTCGGGCTCGGGCTCGGGCTCGGGCTCGGGCTCGGGCTCGGGCTCGGGCTCGGGCTCGGGCTCGGCAACAGGCTGCGCCGGCGTCGCGGCGGTGTCATCCTCCGCGGCTTCCTCTTCCGGAGACGGCTCGGCGGCATCGGCGGGCCGCCCGGCCGGCTCGGCGAGGGACTCGCGCGCGGTGTCCACCGGCGCCTCCTCGAGCGCGCTGCGGGCCTCGCCGGGCGCGACATCGCCGTCGAGCGCCTCGCGGGCGGCCGCCTGCTCGCGCACCTCGGGAGTATAGTCGGTGACTTCGTCGGCCTCGGGATCCACCGTGTGGACGGCCGCCTCCGCCGCGTCGGCGGCCGGAGCGGCGCGCGCCTCGCCCTCGTCGCCCCCGCTGTCGGGCGCGGCGTCCGCCGGCGCTTCCTCCTCGACGTCCTCGACCGTCGACTGCCGCGGCTCCTCGCGTTCCGCGGCCTCTTGCTGCTTCTTCTTGCGCTTGAAAAAACCGAACATGGGCAGTCAAAACCTGGACGGAAACAATCGCCGTATCCTAACACCCCCCGCTACCACTGTGGACACGGCGCGCGTACAATCCGCCGGTCATGAGCCGTCATCGTCACCGCAAGCCCGCGTCGCGCCGCAACGCCCGGGCCTCGTCCCCGCCCAGCGGCAAGCTGCGCCTGATCGGCGGCCGCTTCAAGCGCCGCCTGCTGAGCGTGCCCGACAGCCCCGGCCTGCGCCCCACCCCCGACCGCGTCCGCGAGACGCTGTTCAACTGGCTGGCCTTCGAACTCGCCGGGCGCCGGGTGCTGGACCTCTATGCCGGCACCGGCGCGCTGGGCTTCGAGGCGCTGTCCCGCGGCGCGGCCGAGGCGGTGTTCGTCGAGGCCCAGCCCGCCGTGGCCCGGGCGCTGCAGGCCAACATCGACACGCTCGGCGTGGCGGCGCGGCTGGTCAACGCCACGGCCGAGAGCTTCCTGGTCACGCCCGCCGAGGCCCCCTTCGACCTGGTCTTCCTCGACCCGCCGTTTCGTCAGGGGCATGCCGCGACGGCCTGCGCGGCCCTGGAGGCAGCCGGCTGGCTGAACGAGGAGGCCTGGATCTACGTCGAGCACGAGGCGGAGTTGCCCCCCGAGGTGCCTTCCATCTGGCGCCTGCATCGCGAGGTACGCGCCGGCGAAACCCACGGCCGGCTCTATCATCGTGCGCCGCCCGCGGGCGAGGCTTGCTGAGCCCCGCGCCACGGCGTAGTCTGCGCAGACACGGCCCCCGAACGCGATCAGCGACCAGGAGAAACGGATGAGTAGCGAACTTTTCAATCAGCTCGAACAGAAGGTGACCCACGCGGTCGAGTCGCTCGAGATGCTGAAGATGGAAGCCGAGGAGCTGCGCGAGGAAAACGCCCGCCTCAAGCAGCAGCACGACGAGTGGGAACGCCGCCTGAGTGGCCTGCTGGAGAAGTTCCGCGAGATGGAAGGCAGCGAGACGTCCTCCGTTTCCTGATCCGCGCCGCGGCCGCCTACAGCGGCCGCGACATCAGCACGGCCGCCTCCCGCCGCCCCGCCCCGGCGGGATAGTAGTTCGGCCGCCGACCGTCCTCCCGAAAGCCCATCGCCGCGTACAGCGCCAGTGCCGCCGCGTTGGAGGCACGCACCTCGAGCAGCAGGCGTTCGCTGCGCCAGGCGGCCGCCCGCGCCAGCAGGCGCTCGAGCAGGCACCGGGCGATGCCCCGGCGACGCGCGCCGGGCGCCACGGTAATCGCCTGCAGCTCCGCCTCGAAGGGCAACCGATACAGCGCCGCATGGCCGAGCAGTTCCGCCGGCGCTCCCGGCGCGTATGCTCCCCAGAGTTCGTACGCCGGCGACGTCAGCGCCTCGGCCAGCGCCGCCTCCGACCAGGGATGCGCCTGGCCGGCGCGTTCGACGGCGACCAGCGCCTCCAGTGCCGCCGGGGTCAGCCGCTCGAGCACCGGCGTCACGACACGCCCCCCTCCAGCGACCGCCAGGCCGTTCGCCATTCGGCGAGGTACGGCCACAGGGCCCGCTTGGCCTCGGCCGACGTCGCCAGGGTCGCCAGGGTCTCGCCCTGCCACAACGGCAGCTCCAGCAGCCCGCACCGGTCTGCGTCGGCCGCCAGCACCCGGCTCAGCACGGGGGCGTCGCCGAACAGCAGGACCCGCTCGGGCTGCCAGCCCCGCCGTCGGCGCCCGTCGATGAAGGCCTGCAGCCCGTCCTGCGCCTCCTGCAGCGGCGCCTCGGCACTCAGCCCGTCCATCAGCGGCCAGCGGAACGCCTGGAATGCCGGCATCTCGACCTCGATGCCGGCGGCACGCAGCAGGTTGCCGAGCAGGCGCAGGGCCTTCGCGTCGGGTGGCGTCTCGCCGGGCAGCAGGATCAGCCATCGCCCCTCCAGCGCCGCCACCTGCAGCGCGAAACGCAGCGCTTCCCGAGGTTCCGGCGTCGAAACGGTTTCCGCCTCCGCGGCGGCGGGCACGGCTTGCGGCGTCTCGGGCTCGGGGGGCTCAGCAGCCCCCCCCAGCAGGGCCCTGGCGCGCCGGGCGTTCGCGCGCGGCAGCACCGGGGCTTCCTCGCTCGCTGCCATCGGGCGTGGCTCGGGCGCGGCCTCGTCGAGCAGGGCGTGCAGGCGTTGCGCCGGCGGACGCGCCGGTTCGTGCGACGGCTCCGGCCAGTCGCAGGCCTGGCTCTCGCGGGCATTGGGCAGGCGATAACGGCCGACCCAGGCGGTCAGCCCCATGGCCTCCAGGTACTGCGAACGCTGCGGCTCGCCGAGCGGCTCAGCGACCACCGCCGCCTCGGCAGTTCGGCGAGTCGGGGCGCTGGCTGCCGCGGGCGTCCCACTCGGCCGGGGTATAGAGATGCAGCGCCAGGGCATGCACCGGCCCGGACAGCTCCTCGGCCAGCAGCGCGTAGATCTGCTGGTGGCGCTTGACCGGCATCAGCCCCTCGAAGCGCGTCGACACCAGCGTCACCTTGAAGTGCGTCTCGGAGTTCGGCGGCACGTGATGCTTGTGGCTCTCGTTCTCCACACTCAGGTGCACGGGCTCGAGATCGTGCAGTTTCTCTTCGATGCGTGCCTGAACACTCATGACCACTCCTCCTGACAAGAATGGAGTCATTGTAACGCCTGGCGGCGACCCGCGATAAGCCGGGATCACCGAGCGTGGCGGGCCAGCGGAATCCGCCGCAGGCTCAACGCCAGCGCCAGGCTCACGGTGGCGACACCGAGCCACAGCGCCAGCGTCAGCGAGCCGACCGGCGACTCGGACGCGCCGAGCGACAGCGCCAGGACCAGCCCCACCAGCGCCGTGCCCACCGCCTGGCCGAAGGTGCGCACCGAGGCCATCACCCCGGAGGCGTTGGCACTGTAGGCCATCGGCACGCCGCCCAGCAGCTCGCGGTTGTTGGGTGCCTGGAAGAGGCCGTAGCCGATGCCGCACAGCGCGACCCGCCAGACGACATGACCGAGGGTGGTGTCCTCGCCCAGCAGCGCCAGCGACAGCATGCCTGCCAAGAACAGCACCAGGCCCAGCGACGAGATCACCGCCGGATTGAAGCGATCCGCCAGGCGACCGGCCAGGGGGCCGGTGACCATCAGCGCCAGCGGCCAGGGCGTGAACAGCGCCGCCGATTCGAGGGGACTGCGCTCCATGACGCTCTGGAACAGGAACGGCAGCCCCACGAAGGCCGCCCCCTGGGCGATGAAGGCGCACATCGAGATCGTCGCCGCATAACTGAAGCGAGCCTCGTGGAACATCGCCAGCGGCACCAGCGGGGTCGCCGCCCGACGCTGGCGGCGGATGAAGCCCGCCAGGCAGGCCAGGCTCGTCGCCAGCGGCGCCAGGGCGACCAGGTGCAGCCCGCCGTGTCCCAGCTGGTCGAGCGCCAGCACGAAGGTGGAGACCATGCCCGCGGAGAGCAGTGCCCCCGGCCAGTCGAAGCGCCCCGCCTCGGGCGCCTCGCGGGGCAGCGCCCTGAGCGCCAGGAGCAGGGCGGCGATGCCGATCGGCACGTTGATGGCGAACAACCAGGGCCAGCTGGCCAGATAGAGGATACCGCCGCCCAGCGAGGGGCCGAAGGCGATGCCGAAGGCCACCACCAGCGCACCGATGCCGATCGCCGAGCCCAGCAGCCGCGGCGGGAAGATCACCCGGTACATCGACGGGCCGATCGACAGCATCGCCGCCGCCCCCAGCCCCTGGACGACCCGCGCCCCCACCAGCCAGGCAAAGCCCGGCGCCAGGGCACAGGCCAGCGAGGCCACGGTGAACACCGCCAGGCCGCCGATGTAGAGGCGATGCCGGCCCAGCAGGCGGCTCAGCGCCGCGAAGGCCAGCAGCGACGAGGCACTGACCAGCTGATAGACGTTGGTGATCCACACCACCCGGGACTCGCTGACATTCAGCTCCCGGGCCAGGGTCGGCAGGGCGATATTGACGATGCCGCCGTCGAACACCGCCATCAGCGTGCCCATCACCAGCACCAGCAGGGCCCAGCGCCGCTGCGGGCCGGGCAGGCCGGTGTCACCGGGGCGGGTCTCGAACAGGCGGCGCATCAGCACGCCGGAGGCGTCCGGCGGCCGAGGCGGGAACGGCAATCAGGGCAAGGCGAAGGCGACACCGCGTGCTCAGTCCTCGTCGGCGTCCATCAGCAGGTCGTCGTCGATGTCGGCGATCTCGATCGGCTCGTCGTTCTCGAGATCCAGGGCGAGATAGCTGTGCTCGACGACCAGGAAGCGCTCGAACAGTGCCCAGTCGAGGGATTCCGGCCACTGCCGGGTGTCCTCCTCCCAGGCACGCAGCTCGTTCTCGAGGATGTCCAGATACCGCTCGCGGACATAGGCCTGCAGTGCCTCCGGCGTATCCATCTCGGGGATCAGGTACACCGTGCTCTCGCTGTCGACATCCCCCAGCGTCAGATCGTCGTCGCCCATCACGGGCTCGAGCGAGTTGACCCAGTCGACGAACGCCTGGGTGGGCTTGACGCTCAGCGCGGAGCGGTTGAGCAGTTTCATCGGGACTCTCCTCGAAGGTGCCGCGACGGATGTGCCGCGCCAGTAAAACGCCGATCATTATGGGCGCTCGCCACGCCCCTTACCAACACTTCCCGACCGCGCCCTCTTGTGCGGGAATGCGCCGCCCCACCGGAACACGCGGAAGGCGGCGAGCCTGCGCCAGACCAGGCGCGCGGGGATTCGCCGGCGGAATGTACGAGGTGGTACATGAGCAAGGCGAACCCCCGCGCCACGAGGTCTGGCCGACGCGCAGCGCCTTCAATCTCCGGAAGGGCGCATCGCCGGGAACAACAGCACATCGCGGATCGAGGCGCTGTCGGTCAGCAGCATCACCAGCCGGTCGATGCCGATCCCCTCGCCCGCGGTGGGCGGCAGGCCGTGCTCGAGGGCGCGGATGTAGTCGGCGTCGTAGTACATCGCCTCGTCGTCGCCGGCCTCCTTCTCGGCCACCTGGGCGGCGAAGCGCTCGGCCTGGTCCTCGGCGTCGTTGAGCTCCGAGAAGCCGTTGGCGATCTCGCGGCCGCCGACGAAGAACTCGAAGCGGTCGGTGACGAAGGGATCCGAGTCCTTGCGCCGCGCCAGCGGACTGACCTCGGTCGGGTAGTCGGTGATGAAGGTCGGCTGCTGGAGGCGATGCTCGACGGTCTTCTCGAAGATCTCGATCTGCACCTTGCCCAGGCCCCAGCCGTCCTTGACGTCGATATCCAGACGCTCGGCGATCTGGCGGGCGGCGGACTCGTCGGCCAGCGCCTCGGCCCGGATATCCGGGTTGTACTCGAGGATGGCGTCGAACACGCTCAGCCGGCGCAGCGGCTGGCCGAAGTCGTACTCGAAGGTCTCCAGCACCTCGCCGTCGGCGTCACGCACGGTGTTGGTCACCGTGGTGGTGCCCAGCACGGAGCGCGTCACCTCGCGCAGCATGGCCTCGGTGAGATCCATCAGGTCGTGATAGTCGGCGTAGGCCTGATAGAACTCGATCATGGTGAACTCGGGGTTGTGCCGCGTCGACAGCCCCTCGTTGCGGAAGTTGCGGTTGATCTCGAAGACCCGCTCGAAGCCGCCCACCACCAGCCGCTTGAGATACAGCTCGGGGGCGATGCGCAGGTACATGTCGAGGTCCAGCGCGTTGTGGTGGGTGATGAAGGGCCGGGCCGTGGCGCCGCCGGGAATCGGCTGCAGCATCGGCGTCTCGACCTCCATGAAGCCGTGGTCCTCGAAGAACCGGCGCATGGCGCTGATCACCCGGGCGCGGGTCTCGAACACCCGCCGCGAGTCGGCGTTCATGATCAGGTCGACGTAGCGCTGGCGATAGCGCGATTCCTGATCGGTCAGGCCGTGGAACTTGTCCGGCAGCGGGCGCAGGCTCTTGGTCAGCAGCCGCGCCTCGTCCATCTTGACATAGAGGTCACCCTTGCCGGACTTGTGCACCGGGCCGCGACCGGCGACGATGTCGCCGATGTCCCAGCCCTTGATGTCCTCGAGGGTCTCGGTCGGCAGGCCCTTCTTGTCGATGTAGAGCTGGATCTGGCCGGACGCGTCCTGAATGACCACGAAGGGCCCGCGCTTGCGCATGATGCGCCCGGCCACCGCGGCCCGGCGGTCCAGCGCCTCGAGCGCCTCCTTGTCCCGGTCGCCCAGCTCGGCCTGCAGCGCGGCGGCGCTGCTGTCGCGACGGAAGTCGTTGGGAAAGACGCTCGTGCCGCGCTCGGCGGCCTGCTCGCGCCGCGCCGCCAGCTTGGCACGACGCTCCGCGATCAGACGGTTCTCGTCCTGGCCCTCGACGGCCGCTTGGTTGTCCTGGTTCGCCATGGTTCTGCCTGTCTATGGAAGGTCGCTATCGATTGTGGCGCGATGAAGGTGCCACCCAGGTCGAGACGCGTCATGAGCGACGACGAGGCAAGGCGCGGCGGTGCGAATCAGCGCAGTGGACGTGGCTGTCCATGAGCATGATGAGCAGCGCCGCAACACCGCCTCGTCGAGCGCAATAGCGTCGCTCAAAGGCCCTGTTTGAGGCTGGCCACGATGAACTGATCCAGATCCCCATCCAGCACCTTCTCGCAGCTGCTGGACTGCACGCCGGTGCGCAGATCCTTGATGCGCTGGTCGTCCAGCACGTAGGAGCGGATCTGGCTGCCCCAGCCGATGTCGGCCTTGGACTCCTCGGCCGCCTGCTTGGCGGCGTTGCGCTTCTCCATCTCGTGTTCCCACAGCTTCGCCTTGAGCTGCTTCATGGCGAAGTCGCGGTTGGCGTGCTGGCTGCGCTGGCTCTGGCAGGCCACCACGATGCCGGTGGGCTCGTGAGTGATGCGCACCGCCGAATCGGTGGTGTTGACGTGCTGACCGCCGGCGCCGCTGGAGCGATAGGTGTCGACGCGCAGGTCGGCCGGGTTGATCTCGATCTCGAAGCTGTCGTCCACCTCCGGCGACAGGAACACCGAGGCGAAGGAGGTGTGGCGACGACCGCCGGAGTCGAACGGGCTCTTGCGCACCAGGCGGTGCACGCCGGTCTCGGTGCGCAGCCAGCCGAAGGCGTACTCGCCCTGGACGTGCACGGACGCCGACTTGATGCCCGCCACCTCGCCGGCGGAAAGCTCGGTGATCTCGGCCTTGAAGCCGTGATGCTCGGCCCAGCGCAGGTACATGCGCAGCAGCATGTTGGCCCAGTCCTGGGCCTCGGTGCCGCCGGAGCCGGCCTGGATGTCGAGGTAGGCGTTGTTCTCGTCCATCTCGCCGGCGAACATGCGCCGGAACTCGAGCTTCTCGAGGCTGGCCTGCAGATTTTCCAGCTCGCGCTTCACCTCCTCGACGGTATCCTCGTCCTCCTCCATCACCGCCAGTTCCAGCAGCTCGCGGTTGTCGGCCAGCCCCTGATCGAGCTGGTCGATGGTGGCGACGATGTTCTCGAGGGTGGCGCGCTCCTTGCCCAGCTTCTGGGCATAGTCCGGGTCGTTCCAGATATCCGGGTTCTCGAGCTCGCGGGTGACTTCCTCTAGCCGATCCTTCTTTTCGGCATAGTCAAAGATACCCCCTCAGGACGTCTGTCCGTTCGGACAGGTCCTTGATGAGGTGATTGATCGGATTGATCTCTTGCATGGTGATCCCGTCTTGATGGGCGATGGCGACACCGGACGCCGGCGAGACGACGGCCGGGCGCCGCGTGTCGAAAGGCGCCCATTGTAGCCAAACAGCCCGAGGGCGTCATCCGCACGACGGGCGCCGGGCCCGGCCGAACGGCCGAGCCCGGCGGGGACGTGAAGGGATCAGAAGCGGTAGGTCAGCTGGCCCCCGATGCCGTGGATCTTGTTGTGGTAGTCGGCCCGGTAGCGGCCGGCCGTGCGGGAGGCTTCGTCGACCGAGGCGGTCGCCTCGTCGATGTAGGTATAGGCGACGTCGAGAGTCAGGTCCGGCACCGGCGTCCAGCCCGCGCCCAGCGAGTAGATGGTGCGGTCTCCGGAGGGCACGCGCACGGTACGCACCGCGTCGCGGATCGGCGAGTCATCGTAGGCGATGCCGGCACGCAGCACCCAGGCCGGCGATACCTGATAGGCGGTCCCCAGCGCATACTGCCAGGCATCGTCGTAATCCTGGACTTCGGTGCGCGTGCCCAGCGGACTGTCGTTGGCGATCACCAGTCGGTCGAAGCTGCTCCACTTGACCAGCGCCGCCCCGGCCATCAGCGTCCAGCGGTCGTTGACGTCGTGGGTCACCGAGAAGTCGATGGTTTCCGGCAGGGTGATGTCCAGCGAGGCATCGTAGGTCGCATCGGGCAGCGTGCGCGTGCCACCGGCGTAGACGTTGCGGGTCCTGAGGTCGCCGTCCAGGGTGTAGTCGACATCGGAGCGGTAGGTCACGCCGAGGGTGGTGGACTCGACCGGCTTGTACATCAGGCCGAAGGTGAAGCCCCAGGCCTCGTCGTCGCCCTGGACATTGACGCTGCCGTCGCCGAAGGGCCCGCCATAGGTGGCCTTTTCCAGCTCGCCATCGATGCGGTTGTAGGTCACGCCGAAACCGGCCGAGAACTGGTCGTTGAACTTGATCGACAGCGTCGGCTGGACGGTGATCACCTCCACATCGCTGTAGCTGCCGAAGTAGCGTCCCTCGAAACGGCTCTCGTAGTCGGTGATCACCCCGAACGGCGCATAGACGCCGAGGCCGAAGTGCAGGTGGTCGTTGATCGGCTGGACGAAGTAGCCGAAGGGCACCGTCTTGCCCGGCACCATGTCGCCCTCGTTGGTCCCCGGCGTGACGGGGGTGCCCAGCGCCGTGGTCCCCGCGGCGTTGTCGATATCGCTGTTGACGTCGAGATAGGTGGCCCCGGCGGTAACCTGGGTGCGCTCGAGAAACGACATCCCCGCCGGATTGCCGAAGACGATCGAGGCGTCGGTGACATTCGAGGTGCGCCCGGCAAACGAGGTGCCCTGGGCACTCACGCTCTGCTCGTTCAACTGGAAGCCCCCGGCCGCGGCAGAGGTCGAGATCGCGGCCGAGACAGCGGCGATGGCGATGGCGAGCTTGTTCCTGTTGTTATGCATGATTATCGACATCCTGTTCCCCGAGGGGCTGGCGGTGGATCGGCTTGCCCATACCGGACAATGAAACGTCTCACCGTTTTGGCTGATCGCCGATATCAAGTCAAGGACAAACGTCCGTTTTAATACCTCCGACACCTCCCCCATTGGTCGAACCTTATTCGACCGGGCTCGCCTTGACCCTTGTGTTACCCAAGGGTTTTAAACTGCTATGCAACAGCAGGGAGGAACCAGGCATGAAAGTGGGAGAACTGGCCAAGACGGCGAACGTGACCGCGGAAACCGTGCGCCACTACACGCGGGAGGGCCTGCTGAGCCCCGAGCGCGACCCCGACAACGGCTACCAGATCTACGATCAGGCCGACCTCAACCGCCTGCGCTTCATTCAACGCGCCCGGACCCTGGGCTTCAGCCTCCGGGAGATCGGCGAGATTCTCGAGCATGCCGACCACGGCGACTCTCCCTGCCCCATGGTGCGCGATCTGCTCGCGGCCCGCCTGCCCGAGATCAAGCAGCGCATCATCGAGCTCGAACGCCTGGCCGAGCGCATGGAAAACGCCCTGGCCAACTGGTCCGACATGCCCGACGGGGCCCCCGACGGCCATACCATCTGTCGGTTGATCGAGCACTGGAACCTGCCGCAGGAGACCGAACATCATGAGTGATACCGCGACTCGGCGCCGGCCGCATGCGCTGGCGCTGCAGGGGTTGACCTGCAACGGCTGCGTCAACAAGACACGCCGGGCCCTGAGCGCGCTCGACGGCGAGGCGGACATCGACCTCGACACGCGCCTGGCCCGTGTCACCACCACCGAAGACACCGAGGCGCTCATCGCGGCGATCCGCGAGGCCGGCTTCGACGCCGCGCCCGTCGACCGCGCGCCCCACGCCTTCCTGACCGAGGGGGTCAGCTGCCAGGGGTGCGTCGGCAAGATTCGTCGGACCATTCAGGAGCAGGACGCCGCGGCCGTCGTCGAGGGCGAGCCCAGTGCCGGGTGGCTGACGGTCGACAGCGCGCTGGACACCGCGACACTGGTCGAGGCCACCGAGACCGCCGGCTACCATGCCGAACCCGCGCGTTTCACGACCCGCACCCGCCGGGTCCCGGGCATGTCCTGCCAGGGCTGCGTGAAGCGCATGCGCGAGGCCCTTCAGGCCCGTGACCCGCTGGCGCGGGTCGAGGGCGAGCCCGCCGAGAAGCGCCTGATGGTGGCCAGCTACCTGCCGGACGCCCTGATCGACGCCGTGCTCGGCAAGGCCGGCTATCCACCGGAAGACACCACCGCCGAACCGGCCGCTCCCGAGGCGCGCCGCGCCTCGCCGTCGGCCCCCGAGCCCGAGACGCCGGCCAGCAAGCCGGATGCCGAGCCGGACGGCGAGCCCGCTTTCACAGCCGCCGCTACCGGCGGCCAGCCGCAGAACCTCGAACTGGCGCTGTCCGGCATCACCTGCGCCAGCTGCGTGCGGACCATCCAGCAGGCGCTCGACGCCACCGAGGGCGTCGCCCGGGCGGAGGTCAACTTCGCCAGCCGCACCGCCTCGGTCAGCGGCACGGCCTCCCCGCAGGCGCTGGTCAAGGCGGTGGAAGACGCCGGCTACAGCGCCGAGGTGATCGAGGACCTGGAGCGCGGCGAGGCCAAGCGCGAGGCCAACGAGGCCCGCGAGTATCGCCGCCGGCTGCGCGACACCGTGGTCGCGCTGGTCCCCGGGCTGGCGCTGATGGGCCTGATGTTCGTCCACGAACCGGTGCTCGGCGGCGGCGAACGCTGGCTGTGGGTCCTGGTGGGGCTGGGCACCCTCGGCGTGCTGGCCACCGCCGGCCGGGTGTTCTTCGTCGGCGCGGTCAAGGCCTTCCGCCATCACCAGGCCAACATGGACATGCTGGTCGCCGTGGGCACCGGCGTGGCCTGGCTGTACTCGATGGTCGTCGCCCTGGCCCCCGGCATCGTGCCGGAGGCGGCGCGCGCCCTGTACTTCGAGGCCTCGCTGATGATCGTGGGTCTGATCAACGTCGGCCAGGCCCTCGAGGTCCGCGCCCGCGGCCGGACCTCCCAGGCGCTCAAGCACCTGCTCGACCTCAAGGTACAGACGGCCCGGGTTCTCCGCGACGGCGAGGAGCGCGACGTGGCCATCGACGAGGTCCGCGAGGGTGACCGGCTGCGGGTCCGCCCCGGCGAGCGCCTGCCGGTGGACGGCGAGGTGCTCGAGGGCGAGAGCTTCATCGACGAATCGATGCTCACCGGCGAGCCGATGCCGGTCGCCAAGCGTCAGGGCGACGAAGTGGCCGCCGGCACCGTCAACGGCAAGGGCTCGCTGGTCTACCGCGCCACGCGCGTGGGGCAGCAGACCCGGCTGTCGCGGATCATCGAGCAGGTCCGCAACGCCCAGAACTCGCGCCCGCCGATCAGCCGGCTGGCCGACCGGGTGGCGGCGGTCTTCGTGCCGACCGTGATGATCCTGGCCGTGATCACGGCGCTGGTATGGTTCAACGTCGGCCCCGAGCCGCGCATCATCCACATGCTGGTGGCCGCCACCACGGTGCTGATCATCGCCTGCCCCTGCGCCCTGGGCCTGGCCACGCCCATCTCGACCATGATCGGCGTCGGCAAGGCCGCCGAGTACGGCGTGCTGATCCGCAGCGGCGAGGCGCTGCAGACCGCCAGCCGCCTGACCACGCTGGTGGTCGACAAGACCGGCACCCTGACCGAGGGCAAGCCCAGCGTGACCGACTGGCAGGCCTTCGACGACGAAGCGCGCATTCTGGGCCTGACCCTGGCGCTGGAGCGCGGCTCCGAGCACCCGTTGGCCACGGCGCTGGTGGCCCATGCCGAGGCCGCCTCGGCCACCCCCGCCGCCATCCGCGACTTCACCTCGCTCACCGGGCGCGGCGTCCAGGCCCGGGGGCCCGACGGCGAGCGCCTGCTGCTGGGCAACGCCGCCCTGATGCAGGAGACCGGGGTCGATCTCGCGCCGGGCCGCGCCTGGATCGAGGATGCCGAGTCGCGGGCCCGCACGGTGATCCACCTGGCCGTCGACGGCCGGCTGGCGGCGCTGTTCGCCGTCGCCGACCCGCTGCGCGAGGACGCCGTGGCGGCCGTCGCCCGGCTCCGCCAGGCGGGGCTCAGGGTGGTGATGCTCACCGGCGATGCCGCCTCCACCGCCGCCGCGATCGCCGCGGAGGCCGGTATCGACGACTACCGGGCCGGCCTGCTGCCGGAGGACAAGCACGACGCCATCGCCGAGCTGCAGGCCCGCGGCGAGATCGTCGGCATGGTCGGCGACGGCATCAACGACGCCCCCGCCCTGGCGCGTGCCGACGTGGGCTTCGCCATCGGCGCCGGCACCGACGTGGCGATCGAGTCGGCCGGCATCGCGCTGATGCGCAACTCGCTGCATGGCGTCGCCGACGCCATCGCCATCAGTAGCGCGGCGCTGCGCAACATCAAGCAGAACCTGTGGGGCGCGTTCGGTTACAACGTGCTGGGCATTCCCATCGCCGCCGGGGTGCTCTACCCGGCCACCGGCATGCTGCTGTCGCCGGTCATTGCGGCGGTGGCGATGTCGCTGTCCTCGGTCACCGTGGTCAGCAACGCCAACCGGCTGCGCCTGTTCACCCCGCGGGAAACGACACGGGAGGCTTCGGCATGAGTGTACTCGTCAACGTCATCGGCCTGGCGCTGATCGCCGGCATCGCCTGGTGGTTCTGGGCGCCCCGCCACTGATCTGATCCACCTCGACGTCGGGCCGGCCGATCGCTCGGCCGGCCCGCTCATTTCCCGCCTCGGTCGGGCAGCCGCTCGGCATGCTCGACCATCAACTGCAGCGACTCCCGCCCCCGCCAGCGATTGCGCGACAGCTTGTAGGCGCAGCGCAGCCGTGCGCCGAGATCGAACGCCGGCAGCTCGCCGGGCGTCAGGGCGCGAAACCAGATCGCCCGCACGCTGACGGCCCCCTGCGACAGCGTCAGCATCAGGTGGCTGCCGTCGGCGCCCACTACCCGCAGCTGCTCGACCCGGAACTCGCCGTCGAACAGCGGCGCCTCGAACTCGCGGCCGTAGGGCGCCAGGCGCTCGAGCTCGTCCAGCGTCGCCAGGTCGAGCTGATCGGCGGCCAGCTCGCCGTCGGTGAACACGCAGGGATAGAGCTCGCGCTCGCCGAGCCGCTCGTCCACCGCGCGGGCGAATGCCTCGCGAAACACCTCGAGTTGCTCCAGCGGCACGCCGACCCCGGCCGCCCCGCGATGGCCCCCGAAGCGCGGCAGCGCCTCGGGCGAAAGGTCATGGGCGCGCTGCAGGGCGTCGCGCAGGTGCAGCGCCTCGACCGAGCGCCCCGAGCCGGTCAGCATGCCCGGCTGCGCCGCCGGGGTCAGCACCAGCGCCGGGCGGCCGAAGGCCTGCACCAGCCGCGAGGCGACGATGCCCTGGACCCCGGCATGGCCGGTTTCCAGGTGGACGATCAGCACCCGCGCGCCCTCGGCGACCTGCGCCGTGGCCACCGCCCGGGCCTGCTCGACCATCTCCGCCTCGATCGCCTTGCGCGACTGGTTGTCGGCATCGAGCACCTCGAGGTGGCGGCGCGCGGTGGCGTCATCGGCGGCGAGCACGAAGTGCAGCGCCGCGTAGGGGTCGTCGAGCCGCGAGCGGGCGTTGATGCGCGGGCCCATCTGGAAGGCCAGCGTCTCGGCGTCGAAGGGCACGCTGTCGGGCCCCAGGCGTTCGGCCATGACCCGCCAGCAGGGCGCCTCCATGCGGTTGATCAGCGTCAGGCCCTGGGCGACCACGGCACGGTTGATGGCGCTGCCGCCCAGCGACACGCAGTCGGCGACCGTGCCCAGCGCCACGTAGGAGAGCCAGGGCGAGAGCTTGGGCGTCGAGGGCGGAAGGTGGCCGATCTCGATCAGCACCGCGCGGGTCAGCGACATCACCAGCCAGGCGACCATGCAGCCGGCGATGGTCGGGTCGGGGAAGCCGCAGTCGCGGCGGGTGGGATTGACCGTGGCGTAGGCCGAGGCCGGCGGCCCCGCCTCGGGCAGGGCGTGGTGATCGCTGACGATCACGTCGATGCCCGCCGCGGCGAGCCGGGCGATGCGCGGCTCGTCGGAGGACCCGCAGTCGGCGGTGACGATCACGCTGGGTCGCGGCGTCAGCGCCAGGGTGCGCTCCACCAGCGGCAGGCTGATGCCGTAGCCGTCGAAGATGCGATGACCGATCAGGCTGTGGATGCGCTGATCCGGGACCCCGAACAGCTCGCTCAGGGTGCGCCGGATCACCACGTGGGAGGTGATGCCGTCGACATCGTAGTCGGTGAGGATGCCGATGTGCTCGCCCTCGGCCACCGCCCGGGCGAGCCGCTCGGCGGCGCGCCGGGCATCCGCCAGCCGCTCGGGATGCGCGAGATGCCGCAGGCTCGGCGTCACCAGCGGCGAGAGCTCGCCCTGATAGCCGGCCAGGCGCCCGGCCAGCACCCGCGCCTGAAGCTCGGTCAGGCCGGCCTCCCGGGCACGGCGATAGAGCGCCTCGTCACGCGTGCGCGGCAGGATGCGGGGCGTCAGCGAGGCATCGGAAACGCGCGTCGGAGTGGTGTCCACGATAACTCCCGGAAATAGCGGCAAGACGCCCGGCGAACCGGGCGTGTTGGCTTCTGCGAGGATGACGCGGAGCGCCGGCGACAGGTCGGAGAGGGGGTCCGACGCCATGGATGGCGTCGGTAGCGCCCAGGGAAGGGTTTACAGCGCCCCCTCGCAGACCTGTCTCCGGATCAGCCCCGCGTGGTACAGGCTCACCGGCGGTGGTCGGCGACGAACCGCTGCACGGCATCGAGCTCGGCCGGCAGCACGCTGTAGCGCTCCTCGCGCTCGAGCAGGTCGTCCATGTGGCTGGGCAGCGGCACGCCGGGGAAGCCGGCCTTGACCACGGCATCGGCGAACTTGGCCGGGTGCGCGGTGGCCAGGGTGATCATCGGCACGCTCGCATCGCCGCGGCAGACCTCGGCCGCCCGGTAGCCGGTGGCGGTGTGCGGGTCGAGGATCTCCTTGGTGCGATGGTGCGCCTCGCGGATCACCTCGAGGATCGTCGCGTCATCCACGCTGTGGCTGGCGAACTTCTCGCGCAGCCGGGCCAGCGGCGCCTCGGCGAGCGCCGTGGGCTCGTTCTGGAAGCGCTCGAGCAGGGCGCGCACGGCGTCGCCGTCGCGCTCGTAGGCGTCGAACAGCAGCCGCTCGAAGTTCGACGACACCACGATGTCCATCGACGGCGCCAGCGTGGCCTCGAGCTCGCGCTTCGAGAAGTCGTTGGCGGCCAGCGTACGATGCAGGATGTCGTTGGCGTTGGTGGCGATCACGAAGCGCTCCACCGGCAGGCCCATCTGGTAGGCCATGTAGCCGGCGAAGACATTGCCGAAGTTGGCCGAGGGCACGCAGAAGCTGACCTTGCGCTGCGGGGCGCCGAGCGCCACGCCGGCGGCGACGTAGTAGACGATCTGGGCCATGATGCGCGCCCAGTTGATCGAGTTCACCGCCACCAGCCGGGTGCCGTTCAGGAACGCCTGGTCGGCGAAGCTGGCCTTGACCATCGCCTGGGCGTCGTCGAAGTTGCCCTCGATGGCGACGTTGAAGACGTTGTCGGCCAGCACCGTGGTCATCTGGCGGCGCTGCACCTCCGAGACCCGGTTGTGCGGGTGGAGGATGAAGATGTCGAGGTTGTCGCAGTGGCGGCAGCCCTCGATCGCCGCCGAGCCGGTGTCGCCGGAGGTGGCGCCCATGATCACCGCGCGCTCGCCGCGCTTCTTGAGGAAGTGGTCGAGGATCCGGCCCAGCAGCTGCAGGGCGACGTCCTTGAAGGCCAGGGTCGGGCCGTGGAAGAGCTCGAGCAGGAAGTGGTTGGCGCCGAGCTGGTTGAGCGGCACCACCGCCTCGTGGCTGAAGGTCGCGTAGGCGTCGCGGACGATGTCGCGGAAGGTGTCGTCATCGATCTCGCCGCCGACGAAGGGCTTCATGACCCGGAAGGCGATCTCGGCATACGACAGCCCGGCCATCTCGGCCAGCGCGTCGCGGGACAGCTGCGGCACCGTCTCGGGCACGTAGAGACCGCCGTCGCTGGCCATGCCGGTCAGCACCACATCCTCGAAGTTGAGCGCCGGCGCCTGCCCGCGCGTACTGATATAACGCATCTTGATTTCCACTCGGTCGTGAGCTGTTAGCCCCTACTGTAAGTTGCGCCGAAGGCGGAGGCGAGCGATGGCCAGGCTAGGCGAAACGTGGCGCGGACGCGGAGTTTACCGAGGTAAATGAGCAGTCCAAGCCACGTTTCAACGACGCATGGCCGAGCGCAGCCCCGGATTCGGGGTGACTTACTCCTGTTCGTCCAGGGCCTCGACCCGAATCCGCATCACCGGCCCGGCGATGTCGGACAGCGACTCGAGCTGGCGGATCGCCTCGTTCATGTGCTGCTCGCGGGTACGGTGCGTCAGCAGGATGATCGGCACCAGCTCGCCTTCGGTGGCTTCCTTCTGGATCAGCGCCTCGATGGAGATGCCCTGCTCGGAGAGGATCGTCGCCACCCGCGCCAGCACCCCGGGGCGGTCCACCGCCAGCAGGCGCAGGTAGTAGGCGGTGACGATCTCCTCCATGGGCAGGATCGGCAGGCTCTGATCGCCCTCGCGGATACCGCTGAAGGCCAGGTAAGGCACTCGGTAGTGGTGGGCGGTGGTGATGTCGCGGGCCACGTCCAGCAGGTCGGCGACCACCGCCGAGGCGGTCGGCTCGGCACCGGCACCGGCCCCGTAGTAGAGGGTCGGGCCCACGGCGTCGCCCATCACGGCGATGGCGTTCTTGACCCCGTGGACGCTGGCCAGCAGCCGCTCCTTGGGAATCAGCGTGGGATGCACGCGCAGCTCCAGCCCGGTCTCGGTGCGCTTGGAGATGCCCAGGTGCTTGATGATGTAGCCCAGGTTGTCGGCCTGCTCGACGTCCTCGGCGGTGATCCGCGAGATGCCCTCGGTGTAGGCCTTCTCGAACTGCAGCGGCACGCCGTAGGCGATCGAGGCAAGGATGGTCAGCTTGTGGGCGGCGTCGATGCCCTCGACGTCGAAGGTCGGGTCGGCCTCGGCATAGCCCAGCGCCTGGGCCTCGGCGAGCACGTCCTCGAAGGCCCGGCCCTCGTCGCGCATGTGGGTGAGGATGTAGTTGCCGGTGCCATTGATGATGCCGGCGACCCACTGGATGCGGTTGGCGCCCAGGCCCTCGCGCAGCGACTTGATCACCGGGATGCCGCCGGCCACCGCGGCCTCGAAGGCGACGATCACGCCCTTGTCGTGGGCGGCCTGGAAGATCTCGTTGCCGTGCACGGCGATCAGCGCCTTGTTGGCGGTGACCACGTGCTTGCCGTGCTCGATGGCCGTGAGCACCAGCTCGCGGGCCACGTCATAGCCGCCGATCAGCTCGACCAGCACGTCGACATCGGGGTTGCGCGCGACCTCGAAGATGTCCGCGGTGACCTTGACCCCGGCGGTGTCGCACTCGGGGTTGTCGCGGCGGGCACCGATCTGCTCGATGACGATCGGCCGCCCCGCGCGTCGCGCGATCTCGTCGGCATTGCGCATCAGCACATTGAAGGTGCCGCCGCCGACGGTCCCCAGTCCACAGATCCCAACTCTCACCGGTTTCAACGTCTTGCTCCCCAGATTTTCCGTGCTTCGATCGCGGCCCGCCAGGGCCGCCTGTGTCCAGTCTCCCCGATAGGCCGGGGCATGTCATTGTCGATCGGCGCGCCCGAGCGGCACCGAGAGCGGCTCAGCCGGCGGGGTCCAGCCCCAGCATGGCAGCCAGGCGCCTGGGCGGCACATAGCCGGGCACCAGGCGACCGTCGGGCAGGACGATCGCCGGCGTGCCCTGAACGCCGAGTTCCAGGCCCAGATGATACTGGTCAGCCACCGGATTGTCGCAGTCCGGCGGATTGGTGGGCGCCTTGCCGTGCATCGCGTCGGTCAGGGTTTCCTGACGGTTGTCGGCACACCAGACCTGGACCATCTGCCGGGCACCGGCCGAACCCAGGCCGCTGCGCGGAAAGGCCAGGTACTCCACCGCGATGCCCATGCGGTTGAGGGTCGGCACCGCCTCGTGGAGCTTGCGACAGTACGGGCAGGTCACGTCGGTGAACACCCGCAGGACCGCCTTGGGCTCGTCGGTGCCGCGGAAGATGACGCGCTGCGACTCGGGAATCGCGGCCAGGCGCTTGTCGCGCTCGGCGTTCTCGGCCTGACGGGTCAGGTTGACCAGCCCTTCGTCGCGATTGGCATAGAGTTCGCCGGCGACGAAGTACTCTCCCTCGGCATCGCTGTAGAGCGTTTCCCCGGTGGTCAGGCGCACCTCGTAGAGGCCCTTCAGGGGGGTCTCGCTGACCGTCTTGACCGGGACCGGCTTGCCGTTGACGGTGAAGGTGTCGGTCAGCGCCTCGGGGACCGCCGCCCGGGCCACGCCGGCCAGCATCAGGCCGCTCAGGAAAAGGCAGGACAGGATCCGTGTCATTCGCTGCATGATTCAACCTCGCGGATGGTGTGCCGCATGCAGGGCTTCCAGGCGGGCCTGGGCCACATGGGTGTAGATCTGGGTCGTCGACAAGTCACTATGCCCCAGTAATAGCTGGACGACACGCAGATTGGCACCATGATTCAGCAGATGCGTGGCGAAGGCATGGCGCAGCGTGTGCGGCGAGAGCGGCTTGTCGATGCCGGCCAGGCGCGCATAGTGCTTGATGCGATGCCAGAAGGTCTGGCGGGTCATGAAGTTGTCGCCGCGGCCGGGAAACAGCGGCGCCCGCCGCACGTCGCCCATCAGCGCGGGACGGCCCGTGCGCAGGTAGCGTTCCAGCCACGCCTGCGCCTCCTCGCCCAGCGGCACCAGCCGTTCCTTGTCGCCCTTGCCCAGCACGCGCACCACGCCCTGGCGGCTGTTGATGCTGTCGTGGCGCAGGCCGACCAGCTCCGAGACCCGCAGGCCGCAGGCATAGAGCACCTCGAGCATGGCCCGGTCGCGCAGCCCCAGCGGGGTGTCGGTGGCCGGCGCCTCGAGCAGACGCTCCACCTCGTCCTCGTCGAGGGTGTCGGGGAGCTTCGCCCGCACCCGCGGCAGGCGCACGTCGGCCAGCGGGTCGTGCTCGCACTCGCCCTGCTCGAGGGCCCAGCGGTAGAAGCGTCGCAGGCTGGACACCAGCCGGGCATTGCTGCGCAGTTGATAACCGGCTTCCCGGCGACCGTCCAGCCAGGCCGGCAGCGCCTCGCTCGCCGGCTGCAGCAGCGACCCGCCCGTCTCGTCCAGCTGCGCGAGCCAGGCCAGCAGGTCATGGCGATAGGCGCTCAGGGTATGCTCGCTGGCGCCCTGCTCCAGCCACAGCGCATCGAGAAACGCCTCGACGCGCCGTTCATCGCGGTCCCGCGTGTGGCTCATGGACGCGACTCGCCTCCTTCCGGATACGACAAACCCCGCCCCGCATGACGCGGCGACGGGGTCGCACGGCGCGGAGCACGGCTCGCGCCATGCTCCGGAACGAAGGCCGTATCAGGCCAGCTTTTCCTTGATGCGTGCCGACTTGCCGCTGCGCTCGCGGAGGTAGTAGAGCTTGGCCTGGCGCACGTCGCCGCGACGCTTGACGGCGATGGAGTCGACCAGCGGGCTGTAGGTCTGGAAGGTCCGCTCGACGCCGACACCGTGGGAGATCTTGCGCACGGTGAAGGCGGAGTTCAGACCCCGGTTGCGCTTGCCGATCACCACGCCCTCGAAGGCCTGCAGACGCTCGCGGTTGCCCTCGACGACCTTGACCTGCACGACCACGGTGTCGCCCGGACCGAACTCCGGAATGGCCTTTTCCATCTGCTCGGCTTCCAACGCCTGGATCACCTTGTTCTTGCTGCTCATGATGCAAACTCCTTGACTGATAGTGTGCCGGGCGGGCCCGCCGCGTTGCGCTGACGGCCCGGGGCCGTGGCGATACCCGCCCGACGTGTGATCCCGACGTTCGAAGACGCGGGAACGACTGTATGGGTGACGCGTGGCGCTCAGTCGTCGACGACCGATCGGTCACGCTCCTCCGCCATTGTGGCGTGCTCCTCGATGAACGCCTCGAGCAACGCGCGCTGCTCCGTGTTCAGCGTGCGCCCCTCCAGCAGCTCCGGCCGCCGCAGCCAGGTGCGGCCCAGCGCCTGCTGGAGACGCCAGCGACGAATCCGCTCGTGGTTGCCGCTGAGCAGGACCTCCGGCACCCGGCGCCCGTCGATCACCTCGGGGCGCGTGTAGTGCGGGCAGTCCAGCAGCCCATCGGTGAAGGAGTCCTCCTCGGCTGAGCCCTGGTGGCCCAGCACGCCGGGCACCAGCCGGGCCGCGGCGTCGATCAGCACCATGGCCGGCAGCTCGCCGCCGCTGAGCACATAGTCGCCGATCGAGATCTCCTCGTCGATGTCGCTTTCCACGACGCGCTCATCGATACCTTCGTAACGCCCGGCGACCAGTACCAACGGGCCGTCGGCCGCCAGCTCGCCCACGCCCCGCTGATCCAGAGGTCGCCCCTGCGGCGACAGGTAGACCACCTTCGGCGGGACGCCGAACTGCGCTTCGCCACGATCACGCGCCGCGTGAATCGCCTGGCGTAGCGTGTCGACCTTCATCAGCATGCCGGGGCCACCGCCATAGGGCCGGTCGTCCACCGTGCGGTGGCGGTCCGTGGCGTACTCCCGCGGATTCCAGAACTCGATGTCCAGAAGCCCCTGCTTGACCGCCCGCCCGGTCACGCCGTAGCCGGTCACGGCCTCGAACATCTCCGGAAACAGGGAAACGACACCAATCCACACGGCTTGCCCCATGGCCCAATCACGGCTGCCACGCCATGCGCGGCATGCTCCCGGGTTTCCCCGGTCTAGAATTCCGGATCCCAGTCGACCGTCAGACGGCCGGCCTCGAGATCCACCTCGAGGATCACCTCGTCGGGCAGAAACGGCAGCAGACGTTCCTCGGCATCGCGACTGTCCGCGTCACCGCGCACCACGAGCACATCGTTGGCGCCGGTCTCGAACAGGTAGTCGACGAAGCCCAGGTCGACGCCCTCGCGCGTCACGACCCGCAGGCCCTCGAGCTGGTGCCAGTAGTAATCCCCGGGTTCGAGCCTCGGCAGCTGCTGCTTGGCCAGACGAATCTCGGCCCCGGCCAGCTGCTCGGCCCGCTCGCGGGTATCCACCCCATCCAGACCGGCCACCAGGCCCTTGCCGTGGCGCCGCCCCCCGGCCACGCGGTAGACATGCTGCGTGCCGCGCTGCACGAGGATCCACTCCGGATAGTCGAGGATGCCCTCCATCGGGTCGGTGTACGAGTACACCTTGAGCCAGCCCTTGACACCATAGGGGCTGGTCAGCTTGCCCAGCACGACGTAATCGTCCGCCGCCGCCTCGGGCGCTGCGTCCATCGGCATGCCGGGGGTCATCCTCAGGCCTGGGCCTGAGCCTGCTGCTTGCGGGCTTCCTTGACCAGCTCGGCGACGCGCTCGGTCACCTGGGCGCCCAGGCCTTCCCAGTGGCTGACGCGGTCCAGGTCAAGACGCAGGCGCTCTTCCTGGCCCCGGGCGACCGGGTTGAAGAAGCCGACGCGCTCAATGAAACGGCCATCGCGAGACTTGCGGGAATCGCTGACGGTCACGTGATAGAAGGGACGCTTCTTGGCGCCACCCCGTGCCAAACGAATGGTAACCATTGCGTTATGAGTCCTTCGGTTGAATTCAGACATTACGCCGCCGCACTCGCGGCGACGGCATCTCGTGCCACGCGCCTACGCGCAGCCTGCCACGAAGACGCAGCATTTTACGGAAATCGGCCCGGCTTGGGAACCTTTTTCCTTGACAACGCAGCCGGCGCGCCCCGTTCAGCGCTTCGGGAATCCGCCGCCGAAGCCGCCCGGACCACCCGGGCCGCCCATGCCGCCGGGGCCACCCATGCCGCCCATACCCGGCATGCCGCCCATGCCGCGCATCATCTTCTGCATGCCACCCTTCTTGCCGGCCTTCTTCATCATCTTCTGCATCTGCTTGTGCTGCTTGAGCAGACGGTTGAGGTCGGGCACCTGCAGGCCCGCCCCCGTGGCGATGCGCCGCTTGCGGGAGCCGTTGATGATCTCCGGCTTGTGGCGTTCCTTGGGCGTCATCGAGTTGATCAGCGCCTCGAGCTTGCCCAGCTCCTTCTCGACACCGGGGCCCTGGGCCATCTCGGCCATCTGCCCCATGCCCGGCAGCTTGCTCATCAGGCCGCCCATGCCGCCCATCTTCTTGAGCTGCTGGAGCTGGTCGCGGAAGTCCTCCAGGTCGAAGCCATCGCCCTTCTTGACCTTCTTGGCCAGCTTCTCGGCCTTGCCCTTGTCCACCGTGCGCTCGGCTTCCTCGATCAGCGACAGCATGTCGCCCATGCCGAGGATGCGCGAGGCCACGCGATCCGGGTGGAAGGGCTCGAGAGCATCGACCTTCTCGCCCATGCCCATGAACTTGATCGGCTTGCCGGTGATGTGGCGCACCGACAGCGCGGCCCCGCCGCGGGCATCACCGTCGGCCTTGGTGAGGATCACCCCGGTCAGCGGCAGGGCCTCGTGGAAGGCCTTCGCGGTATTGGCGGCATCCTGGCCGGTCATGGCATCGACGACGAACAGGGTCTCCTGCGGCGCGATGGCCTTATTCAGCGCCTGGATCTCGTCCATCATGTCGCTGTCGACGTGCAGGCGCCCCGCGGTATCGACGATCACCACGTCATGGAACTGGATACGGGCGTGCTTGAGCGCCGCCTCGGCAATGGCCACCGGCTGCTGGTCGCTGCGCGACGGGAAGAAGTCGACCTCGACCTCCCTGGCCAGCGTCTCGAGCTGGTCGATGGCCGCCGGGCGATAGACGTCGGCGGAGACCACCAGCACCTTCTTCTTTTCGCGCTCGCGCAGGTACTTGGCCAGCTTGGCCACCGAGGTGGTCTTGCCCGCCCCCTGCAGGCCGGCCATCAGGATCACCGACGGCTGCTGCTTGAGCTCGAGCGGGACGTTGCCCTCGCCCATGATCGCCTCGAGCTCCTGCTGGACGATCTTGACGAACTGCTGGCCCGGCGACAGGCTGCGCGAGACCTCCTGGCCGACCGCGCGCTCGCGCACGCGCTCGACGAAGGCCTTGACCACGGGCAGGGCGACGTCGGCCTCGAGCAGCGCCCGGCGGACCTCGCGCAGCGTATCCTTGATGTTGTCCTCGGTCAGGCGCGCCTGACCGGTGATCGACTTGAGCGTCTTCGACAGACGTTGCGAGAGACTTTCGAACATGTGACTCTCCGGCAGTGGGTGCACGAGGCCCCGGGGCGGGCCGTGATGGCCGGCCCGGCGGGTGCCGACGCGTTGGCCGACGATTATACGCGTTACGCCGCGCCGTCTCCATGCTTGCCCCGCGCCGCGATCAGGCTGGGCGGCGCCGGGCGATTCCGATATAGTGACCCGCGAATGATTCTCTCTCGTTGAGCCACTCCACGGGTCGATTAGGTCCTCATGCAGGTGCTTCCGTTCGCGTTTCTGGCCATCGCCTTCTATCTCGGCGCCGGTTCCTGGCAGAGCCTCGTGCTGCTGCGCCGCGTCCCCGCCCGTCCGGTCCTGGTCCGCGGCCTCGGCCTGCTGGCCGTGGCCTGTCATACCGTGGTGGTGGCCTCCGCCCTGCGCGAGCTGGGCGAGGTCAGCCTGGGCATCTCGGCCAGCGCCTCGCTGATCAGCTGGCTGGTGGCCATCCTGCTGGTGCTGACGAGCTTCATCAAGCCGGTGCTCAGCGCCGCCGCCGGGCTGTTTCCGCTCGCCGCGCTGACCATCGTGCTGGCCACCGAGCTGCCGGTGGGCAGCCACCCCGCCGGCCTGACGCCGGGCATCATGGTCCACGTGCTGACCTCGATCCTGGCCTTCGCGCTGTTCGCCATCGCCGCCGTGCAGGCCATGCTGCTGGCCCGCCAGAACCAGGCCCTGCGCCGCCATCATACCCGCGGCCTGGTGCAGTCGCTGCCGCCGCTGACCGCCATGGAGCGCCTGCTGTTCGAGCTGATCTGGGCCGGCATGATCCTGCTCACCGTCTCGCTGATCAGCGGCATGCTGTTCATCGACAACATGTTCGCCCAGCACCTGGTGCACAAGACCGTGCTGTCGCTGGCCGCCTGGGTGATCTTCGCCGCCCTGCTCGCCGGGCGCCATTTCTTCGGCTGGCGCGGCGCCCGGGCGGCCCGCTGGACGCTCGGCGGCTGCCTGCTGCTGCTGCTCGCCTACTTCGGCAGCAAGTTCGCCATCGAGGTGGTGTTCCACGACGTCTAGCCGCGTCGCGCCTTGACACCGCGCGCTCCCATTCCCTACAAACGAGCCTGGTACGCGACTGAGGATCCTCCGACCTTGAGCGACGACATCCCGTTGGGACTGCTGTTCGGCCTGCTTGCCCTGCTGATACTCCTGTCTGCCTACTTCTCGAGTTCCGAGACCGGCATGATGTCGATCAACCGCTACCGCCTGAGCCATCAGGCGAGAAGCGGCGAACGTCGCGCCCAGCGCGTGCTGCGCCTGCTCTCCCGCCCCGACCGGCTGATCGGCGTGATCCTGATCGGCAACAACTTCGTCAACAACCTGGCCGCCTCGATCGCCACCATCATCGCCATCCACTACTTCGGCGAGGTCTCCGGCCCGGCCATCTCCACCCTGGCGCTGACCATCGTGGTGCTGATCTTCGCCGAGGTCACGCCCAAGACCTACGCCGCCATCAAGCCCGAGCGCATCGCCTATCCGTCGTCGCTGGCACTGGAGCCGCTGCTCAAGCTGCTCTACCCGCTGGTGTGGCTGGTCAACGCCATCTCCAACGGCCTGCTGCGCCTGATGGGGGTGAAGAACATCGAGGGCGGCGCCGACAGCCTGTCCCGCGACGAGCTGCGCACCGTGGTCCACGAGGCCGGCACCATGATCCCGCGCCGCCACCAGTCGATGCTGCTGTCGATCCTCGATCTCGAGAACGTCACGGTCAACGACATCATGGTGCCGCGCCACGAGATCGCCGGCATCGACCTCGACGACGACCTCGACAGCATCCTCGCCCAGATTCGCGCCAGCCAGCACACCCGCGTGCCGGTCTACAAGGGCGACATCAACAACGTCATCGGCATCCTGCACCTGCGCAACGCCGCTCGCTTCCTCTCCAGACCCGAGGTCACCAAGGCCTCGATCGTGCAGGAAGCCCGCGAGCCCTACTTCATCCCCGAGTCGACCCCGCTGCACACCCAGCTGCTCAACTTCCAGCAGCAGAAGCGCCGCATCGGCATCGTGGTCGACGAGTACGGGGACGTGGAAGGTCTGGTGACGCTGGAGGACATCCTCGAGGAGATCGTCGGCGAGTTCACCACCGACGTGGCCGGCATGCATCAGGAGATCCACCTGCAGGACGACGGCAGCTACGTGATCGAGGGCACCGCGAACATCCGCGAGATCAACAAGACTCTGGGCTGGCAGCTGCCCACCGACGGCCCCAAGACCCTCAACGGCCTGATCATCGAACACCTCGAGTCCTTCCCCGACGCTCCGGCCTGCCTGCAGCTCGGCCAGACGCGCATGGAAATCCTGCAGGTCAAGGACAACCTGATCACCGCGGCGCGCTGCTGGCAGCCTGCGGTTCGCCGCCCGCGCAACGCCTGAGCGGGCTCAGTTCGCCAGAAGCGCGTCGGCCTCGCGCTTGAGCGCGCGCACCCGGGTCTCCAGCGTCTCGCGATCGGCCGCCTCGGGCGCCACCGGCTCGCCGAAGATCAGCGCCACCCGCGCCCGGAAGCGGCGCGGGCGGGTGGAAAAGGCGCGTCCGTGGCGATGCGAGGTCCACGAGCCCCACAGCCCGGCCAGCGCCGCCGGCACCACCGGCACGGCATCACGCGCCAGAATCATGTCCACGCCACGCCGGAAGCGATGAATCTCGCCGTCGGTGGTCAGGCGCCCTTCCGGGAATACCATCACCACCTCGCCGGCACGCAGCGCCCGGCTCACTTCCGCCATGGCCCGGCGCACGCCGCCCGGGTCACGGCGCTCGGAATCCACCGGGATCGCCCCGGCCAGACGGAAGAACCAGTTCAGCCAGGGGGACTCATAAATCGGCCGGTCCATCAAAAAGCGCAGCGGCCGCGGGCAGGCACCGCCGATGATCAGCGCATCCATGAAGCTGACGTGATTGCAGACCACCAGCGCCGGCCCTTCGGCGGGCACCCGGCTGCGGCCCCGGAAGCGCAGGCGATAGACCAGATGCATCAGGGTGAAGATCGCCAGGCGCAGTACCGCTCGCGGATTGATGATCATCACGCCCAGACAGATGGCCAGCGCCACGCCCGCCAGCGCGGCAAAGAAGACGGCCAGGGGCAGGTCGAGCAGCGTCAGCAGCACAATGCCGAACAGCGCGGCCAGGATCATGAACAAGGCATTGAGCAGGTTGTTGGCGGCGATCATTCGCGCTCGGTGGCCGTCGCTGCTGGCCACCTGTACCAGCGTGTAGAGCGGCACGATATACAGCCCCCCGCCCACGCCGACCAGAGTCAGGTCGAGACTCATGCGCCAGAATGCGGGCATGAGCAGCAGCTCGGACAGTACCGTCTCGCTCCCCGCCAGAGCGGGGCGAATCGCAAAATCGAAGCCGCCCAGCGCGATCAACAGCGCGCCCAGCGGCACCAGCCCCAGCTCGAGTCGCCCGGCGGAAAGCCGCGCACAGAGCAACGCCCCGCCGCCGACGCCCAGCGCGAAGGCACCCAGCAGCCAGCTCACCGCGGTTTCCTGGCCGTGTACCATGTCGCGCACCCAGGCGGGCAACTGGGTCAGGTAGCAGGCCCCCAGAAACCAGAACAGGCTGATTCCCAGCAACCCCCGGAAGACACGCCGGTGGCGCCAGCTGTCGCGCAGCACGGCGATGCTGCCCGCCAGCGGCTGCCAGCTGACGCGACCCGGGTCGCTGGACGGTGCCGCCGGCACCGCCAGGCTGGCCAGATACCCCATGACCGCCACGCCGATCAGTGCGGCAGCAATGGCTCCGCGTGCCAGCGCCCCCTCCAGCGACGCCAGCACGCCGGCCAGCAGCGTGCCCAGCAGGATCGACACGAAGGTGCCCAGATTGACCCAGGCATTGCCCTTGACCAGCTGGGTGCGCGGCAGATGCTGCGGCAGGATGGCGTACTTGACCGGTCCGAAGAGCGCCGACTGGGTGCCCATCAGAAACAGCAGCGCCAGCAGCAGCAGGAACTGCTCGAACCATACCGCCGCCGCCGCCAGGGTCATGGTCGCCAGTTCGAGGAGCTTGAGCCGACGCACCAGCACCTGCTTGTCGAGGCGGTCGGCCAGCGTCCCGCCCCAGGCGGAGAACAGCAGGAACGGCAGGATGAACAGCCCCGCCGCCAGATTGTTGAGCAGCCCCGTGTCCCAGCCGAAACGCGGCACGGCGACGAAGGTCAGCAGCAACAGCAGGACGTTCTTGAAAACATTGTCGTTGAAGGCCCCCAGTGCCTGGGTCCAGAAGAAGGGGGCAAACTCGCGACGCAGCAGCAGCGGACGACTCATGCCATTCCCGGTGACGCCCTGAGACCGGCCAGAATGGTGGAGAGCAGCTGGTCGAGCAGTTCGCTCACCTCGAGCGGCTGCCCCTGCCAGTAGCCCAGGCGCTCGTTCAGCCCCAACTGCACCAGGCCATGCACGCTGCCCCACAGCGTCCGCGCCATGCGGCGGGCGTCGAGGTCACCGAGCGCCGGCTGGTACTCCTTGAGGGTCGCCTCGACCCGAGTGAAGAGCCCCTCGATCATGCTGTGCTGACGCTGGTCGAGCTCGCCCTCCTGGGCCAACGGATAGTCGAAGAGCAGCTGCCAGCGGTAGGGCTCCTGCTGCGCAAACTGCCAGTAGGCCAGGGCCAGCGACTTCAGCCGCGGTTCGGGCGGCGCGTCGTGCAGCCCCTCGACGGCGCCGCCCAGATGCTCCAGGGTCTGGATGTTGACGTGCTGCAACAGATTGTTGAAGCTGCCATAGAGTTTCAGCAGGGTACTGGGCGCACAACCGATCTCGCGCGCCAGCGCACGCAGGGACAGCGTGTGCACGGGGTTTTCCCGCAGCCAGGCATCGCATGCCGCCATTACCTGGGCATGCAACGCCTCGGGCGCGTGCTGTCTGGGACGTGCCATGAAATCGCCTCGTCAATCGCCCGTCCATGGGGGACGGCGTGGTCGAACAGTGTTTTCACCCCAGCATATCGACACCGCGCGCAAACGCAAGCCCGCCGGGGCCCCTTGTGCTACACGGTTTCCCGTGGCGACTGATACCATGCCGCCTGCGACACGACCGGCAACGGTCGCGCCGCTTCGCTTGCCTATCGAGTTCGGGAGGCCCGATGGCCGGACGCCTGCACATTGCCGACCTGGCACTCAACACCCTGGTGCCGTCGCTGCAGCGTGACCAGCCGCTGCGCACCAGCCCCAACCGGGCCCCGCGCCATCCGTTGTCGGCGATCCGGCGGGAAAACGGCACGCCCCGTCTCGTCACCCTGTTCTGGGGGCTGACGCCGCCCTGGCTCAAGGTGCTCGACCATGCGCCGCACTGCGCCCGGGCCGAGTCGCTGGACGAACGCCCGATGTTCCGCGACGCCTTCGCCGCCCGACGTTGCGTGGTACCGGTCAGCGGCATCTACGCCTGGCGACCCCAGCCACGCATGAAGCAGCCCTACCTGATCACCCGCGCCGATCGCGGCCCGCTGTTGCTGGCCGCCCTGTGGTGTCGCTACCACACCACCCTGACCACCTGGACCGACTCCACGGCGCTGATCACGGTGGCCACCAGCCCGCTGCTGAGCCCGCTGACCGACCGCCTGCCGGCGCTCATCGCCGCCGAGGACCTCGCCACCTGGCTCGACCCGGACACTCCGCTGACCACGGCCCGGGGCCTGCTGAAACCGGCCCCCGTGGAACTGTTGGGCGCATTTCCGGTATCAAGACAGGTAAACGATCCTTCGAATCAGGACTGGGCCTGCGGACGCCCCACCGGCCGGATGCTCCGCTGGGACCCCGAACAGGAGAGATGATGCCTGCACTGCGATCCCCCCTCGGCGCCTGGGCGCTGGTCATCGTCACCGCGCTCGGCAGCCCTGCGGTGGCCACGGCGGCCGATGCACCGAGCACCGCGTCGCCCCTGCCGACCTCCGGCGGCGTTATCGTCAGCCCCAACGACAACCGCGACTATCGAAGCCTGACCCTCGACAACGGCCTCGAGGTCCTGCTGATCCATGATGCCGATGCCGACAAGGCGGCCGCAGCGATGAACGTGGCGGTGGGCAGCGACCAGAACCCGGATGCCGTGCCCGGGCTGGCCCACTTCCTCGAGCACATGCTGTTCCTGGGTACCGACAAGTACCCCGAGGCCGACAGCTACCAGCAATTCATCAGCCAGCACGGCGGCGACCACAACGCCTTCACCGCCGACCGCGACACCAACTACTTCTTCGATGTCGAGCCGCAGGCCCTCGAAGGCGCACTCGACCGCTTCAGCCAGTTCTTCGTCGCACCGCGCTTCAACGCCGAGTACGTCGACCGTGAGCGCCATGCCGTGCACTCCGAATATCAGGCGCGTCTGCGCGACGATGCCCGGCGGGTCAACGAGGCCATGGATCGGGCACTCAATCCCGATCATCCCGCCACGCGCTTCTCGGTGGGCAGCCTCGAGACGCTGAAGGACGGCAAGCAGCCGCTGCGCCAGTCGCTGATCGACTTCTACAAGGCCCATTACGGGGCGCACGTCATGGACCTGGTGGTCATCGGCCCGCAGCCGCTGGACCAACTGGGCACCTGGGTCCGCCAGGACTTCGCGGCGGTTCCCGACCGCGGCCTGTCGCGCCCGACGATCCCCGAGGCCCTGGTGACCCCGGACCAGCTGCCAGCCCGACTGCAGGTCCAGAGCCTCAAGCAGCATCGCCAGGTGCGCTTCGCCTTCCCGATCCCCGACCCGCAGCAGGATTATCGCCACAAGCCGGTGGACTACCTGGCCAACCTGCTCGGCCATGAAGGCGAGGGCAGCCTGCTGGCGGCCCTGCGCCATGCCGGCTGGGCCGACGGACTGTCCGCGGGCAGCGCCCGCGGCGACGGCGACGATGCCCTGTTCATGGTCAATGTGGATCTGACCCCCGAAGGCGCCCGCCACCTCGACCGCATCCAGGCCAGCCTGTTCGCGATGATCCAGCGTATCCGCGATAACGGCATCAACGCCTGGCGCTATCGCGAGCAGGCCGAGCTCGCCGAGCAGGACTTCCGCTTCCAGCAGCGGGGCGAGCCGATCCACACGGCCAGCAGCCTGGCCATGAACCTGGGCTACTATCCCTTGAAGGATGCCCAGTACGGACCCTATCGGATGGACGGCTTCGAGCCCGGCAAGCTGCGCGACCTGCTCGGCCGGCTGACGCCGCAGCACCTGCTGCGCGTCTACAGCGGCCCCGAGGTCGAGGGCGACAGGACCACCCGCTGGTTCGACGCCCCCTACCGCCTCGCGCGGGTCGACCACTGGCCCCAGGCCACGCCGCTCGACGGCCTGGCCCTGCCCGGCCACAATCCCTACATCGCCGACGATCTCGAGGTGCTGCCGCTCGAGGCCCAGCCGCCGAAGGCACTCGTCGACACCGCCGAGCACACCCTCTGGTACCGGCCTGACAGCCACTTCGGCACGCCGCGGGTGGAGTGGCGCTTCAGCCTGCAGACCCCGGACGCCGCCGACTCGCCGCGCGATGCGGTGCTCGCTCGCCTGCTCGCCGGCTGGCTGGGCGACAGCCTCAACGAGGCGCTGTATCCGGCACGCCTGGCCGGCCAGTCGTTTTCCGCCTATGCCCACGGCCGCGGCATCACCCTGGCCTTCTCGGGGTGGCGCGATCATCAGGACGTGCTGGTGAAACGGGTGCTCGAGCAGTTGAAGACGGCCGCCATCGGCGCGGACAGCATCGCGCGGGTCCGGTTGCAGCTGAAGCAGCAGTGGCAGAACGCCCCGGATTCGCCGCTCTATCAGCAGATGCAGCGCACCCTGGGCGACGCCCTGATGCGCCCGAGCTGGTCCCCCGAGACCCTGCTCGCGGCCCTCGACGACACCTCGCTGGACGCCCTTCGCGCCTATCGTCGCCAGTTCCTGGACCGGCTGCACCTGGAAAGCATGGCCGTGGGCAACCTGGATGCCGACCAGGCCCGGCAGGTCGACACGCTGGTCCGCCGCGCGCTCTCGCCGACGCTCGACAAGGCCGGCGTGCCCGAGCTGACACCGCTGGCCGTGCCCGCCACGCCGCCCGTGCTGCACCCGGCCTCGACGCGCAACGACACCGCCGTGCTGCGTTATCTTCAGGGGCCGGACCGCAGCCTCGCCAGTCAGGCCCGCCTGGCGGTGCTCGGCCAGCTGATCCAGGCGCCCTTCTACAGCCGACTGCGCACCCAGGAGCAGCTCGGCTACATCGTCAACGCCGGCTACCAGCCGCTGCTCGACGCCCCGGGGCTGGGCCTGCTGGTGCAGTCGCCGAGTACCGACGTGGCGACGATCCGCTCGCGCATGGACGCCTTCCTGGGCGACTTCGACCAGCGCATCGCCGGCCTCGACGAGGCGACCCTGGCGCCCTATCGCAAGGCGGTTCATGACCATCTGCTGGAGCGCCCCTCGTCGCTGTCCGAGCTGACCGGACGGCTGTGGCAGGAAACCGTCCACCCGACGCCCGACTTCCAGCGCCGCCGGCACCTCGCCGAGACGGTCACCGCGCTGACGCCGGAGGACGTTCGCGGCGCCTGGCAGGCCCTGCGCGACAGCACGCCGCTGAGCATTCGCTTCGCGCCCGGCGACACTGCCAGTAACGTCGGCGAACTGACCGACGGCTTCACGCCGTTGCCGGAAACTCGCTGAAAGCAGCCCGCCCGCCTCGTGGCGGGCGGGCTGGCGATTACCCGAAGGCCTGGGGCGGGACGATCGCCTCGACGTGCATCACCAGCTCCTCGAGAATCTGCCGCTCGCGATCACCGAGCGGCTGCTGGTTGAGCCGCTCGATCTCGCGGGCGAAGCCCTTGAGGGTCAGGATGCCGAGGCTGGCATCGTTCATGCGCGCCCAGCGGTAGGCCTCCCACTGCGCCTGTTCCTCGGCACTCAGGGTGTCCGGGTAGCTGCGCGCGCGCAGGCGAAAGAGCATCTCCTCGAGCCGCGGATCCTGAAAGGCGAAGACGGTGTCGCCCAGCGACTCCGGTGGCGTCTCGTGGACCCGCTGCATCTGCTGGCGGTCGGCCGGCGAGAAGAAGCCGCCCGAGTAGAGCATGAAATCCGGATCCCGAGGACCCTCGGGAGGCGGCTCGGCGAACACCTCGGCCGCCTTGCGCGCCGCCTCGGGCCGGCCGCTCAGCGCCTTCCAGTGGCGGCGGCAGGCGGCGATGTCCAGCCCCAGGCGCTCGACGATGTCGCCGTACTCGCCACGCCGCGGCCCGTCGACGTCCTTGAGGAAGGTCGCCGGCATGACCACCGGACTGCGGTTGATGTGGATGACCTTGAGCGGGATGCGCGACTCGCCCTCGCTGAGTTCGTCGGCACTGGCGAAGACCCGTTCACGGATCGCCGCGGCATCGAGTTCGAACAGCGGCGCGGGATCGACGGCGAGATCGTAGACGATCACGCCGTTGGGATTCGAGGGATGTTCGGCCAGCGGCATCACCAGCGCGCTGCAGGCTCGGCTGGCCGGATAGCGGCGCGAGATGTGCAGCATCGGCTTGCCCGCCGGCACGTTCAGCTGGCGGGCCACGACGCGCTTGTCGCGCAGCGTCAGCAGGTAGTCGAAGAGCCGGGCGTTGCAGCGCTTGAGCAGGCGAGCCAGGTCGATGGTGGCGCGCACGTCGGCCAGGGCATCGTGGGCACCGGCGTGGGCGATGCCGTTGGCGGCGGTGAGGTCCTCGAGCCGGAAGCTCGGCGAGCCGTCCTCGCGCCGGGGCCACGCGATCCCGTCGGGGCGCAGCGCATGGAAGGCACGCACCACGTCGATCAGGTCCCAGCGCGAATTGCCGTTCTGCCATTCGCGGGCATAGGGATCAAGCAGGTTGCGATAGAAGAGATGCCGCGACACCTCGTCGTCGAAGCGCAGGCTGTTGTAGCCCAGCGCACAGGTGCCGGGCTCGCTCATCAGCGCATTGACGCGCTCGGCGAAGGCCATCTCGGGCAGCCCGCGGCGCAGCGCGGCCTGGGGGGTGATGCCGGTGATCAGGCAGGCCTGCGGCGAGGGCAGGTAGTCGTCGGCCGGCCGACAATAGAGCGTCAGCGGCTCGCCGATCTCCCGGAAGTCGCCGTCGGTACGGATTGCCGCGAACTGGGACGGCCGGTCACGCCGGGGGTCGGCGCCGAACGTCTCGTAGTCGTGCCAGAGAAAGGTCTGCTGCGAATCGCCGCGACGGGCCATGCACGCTCTCCCAACGCCTCAGAGGAAAGCGCCCAGCCTAGCACAGCCCCGGCGACGACTCAGCCGCACCTCAGCGCGGCAGCGTGACGTTGAGCTCGAGCACCGAGCAGTCGTCCTCGCTGTCCAGGCTGATGTTGATGGCTTCCTGGTCGACGTTGACATAGCGGCGAATCACTTCCAGCAGCTCCTTCTCGAGCAGCGGCAAGTAATCCGGCTGATCACGCTGGCTGCGCTGGTGCGCCACGATGATCTGCAGCCGCTCCTTGGCCACCGACGCCGACTTCTTGCGTTCACGCTTGAGAAACTCGAGTAGCTTCACCGACGACCTCCTCCGAACATGCGCGAGAGCAGCCCCTTCTTCTGGTACTCGTGGAAGCGCAGCGGGACTTCTTCGCCCAGCAGCCGTGCCACGGTATCGACATAGGCCAGCCCCGCATCGCTCTTCTGGTCATGTGTCACCGGAATCCCCTGGTTGGAGGCCCGCAGCACCGCCTCCGACTCGGGAATCAGCCCGATCAGGTGGATGGCCAGGATCTCCTGGATATCCTCGAGGTTGAGCATGTCGCCACCGGTCACCCGCTCCGGATCGTAGCGGGTGATCAGCAGGTGCTCCTTGACCGGTTCGCGATTCTGCTCGGCACGGCGGGTCTTCGACCCCAGCAGGCCGAGGATGCGGTCGGAGTCGCGCACCGAGGAGACCTCCGGGTTGGTGACCACCACCGCCTCGTCGGCATAGTACATGGCCAGCTGGGCGCCGCGCTCGATGCCCGCCGGCGAATCGCAGACCACATAGTCGAAGTCCGAGGACAGGGTGTCGAGCACCTTCTCCACGCCCTCGGCGGTCAGCGCATCCTTGTCCCGGGTCTGGGAGGCCGGCAGGATGTGCAGGTTCTCGACCCGCTTGTCGCGGATCATCGCCTGGTTGAGCCCCGCCTCGCCCTGGATCACGTTGATCAGGTCGTAGACCACGCGCCGCTCGCAGCCCATGATCAGATCGAGGTTGCGCAGCCCCACGTCGAAGTCGATCACCACGGTCTTCTTTCCACGCAGCGCCAGTCCGGTCGCGATTGCCGCTGCACTGGTCGTCTTTCCGACCCCGCCCTTGCCGGAGGTCACTACAATGATCTTGGCCAAGGTAAGCTTCCTGTTGCTGAAATCGAAGATCGTCCGTTCACGCCCTGCTCATCAGTCCAGCGGCGTGATGCTCAATTGGTCGTTGTCGAGTGTCGCCTGCACGGCCCGCCCCAGCAGCCGAGGGTCGATATCCTCGAGACGCTTGTAGTTTCCTGCCAGCGACAGCAGTTCCGCCCGCAGCTCCCGGCAGAAGATGCCGGCGTCGCGGTCGCCGTGGATGCCGGCCAGCGCCCGCCCGCGCAACGCGCCGTAGACATGCACGTTGCCGCCGGCCAGCACCTCGGCCCCGGCATTGACCGCACCGACCACCACCAGGTCGCCCTCCGGGGCGCTGACCTGCTGCCCCGAACGCACCGTGCCGCGATGAATGCGGCTGCCGACCCCGCCCTGCACGATCGGCGCCTCGGCCTCCGGGGCCGCGCCATCCTCCGCGGGCGGCTCGCCGGCCCCGGGCAGCACGCTCTCGAGGGTACGCGGGCGCACCTCCTGGGGCGGAAACCAGCCCAGCCCCAGGGCCCAGGCCGACTGCTTGACGGGGTCGCCCCCGCCACGCACGGCCACCGGCAGCAGCTTGTGGGCGCGGCACACGGCACAGATCCGCTCCAGCGCCAGGTGCGGCTCCTCGAGCTTTTCGACACTCAGCATCACCGGCGTATGCTGAAAGAAGGCCGGCGCCTGATTGAGCTTGCCGACCAGCTGCTCGCGTATCTGTTCGGGGTCTGCACTGGTCAGCTCCATGACCGTCATGGGCAGCATTCCCCCCTTGAAGGCGAAGGCACTGCCGGCCCTGTCCATGTTGAGGCTCATTGCCGGTCTCCACAGTCGGATGGTGACATTTAAAGCTAAGCGAGGGGCTGCCGGGCTGCAACCGATCATACGCCCTGTGGATACGGCCTGTCAGTGTCTCCGGGTACCGACGCCCCCGACCTTTTCGGCCACGCCGAGCCATGCTTAGATAAACGACTGGAACGCCTTGCGCGCACGCCGCGTCGACCGGCGTCTTCCGCGCCTCTTTCAGGGATGTATCGCGACCTATGCCCGGATTCCTACGACGATTCTTCGCGCCCCGCTGGCAGCACCACGACCCCGCCGTGCGCCGCCAGGCCATCGAGCGCCTCGACCCCGACACCGACGACGACCGGCGGCGTCTCGAGCGACTTGCCGGCGACCCCGACGCGGCCGTGCGCCGCGCCGCGCTGGCGGCGCTCGACGAGCCGGCCGCTCTGCTGGCGCTGCGTGACACGCACGACAGTCCCGAGTTGCAGGAGCGCCTGCGCGAGCTGCTCAGCGGCCGCGAGGGCAGTACCCCACTGGGGCAACGCCTGACGCTGGTCGAGACGCTCGACGACCCCGACCTGCTCGAGACCCTGGCCCGGGAAGGGGACAATCAGGCACTGCGCCTGGCCGCCCTGGCCCGCCTCGACGACGAGGAGCGCCTGCTGCGCCAGGCCTGCGACAACGGCATCGCCGCGGTACGCCAGGCCGCCGCCGAGCGGATCACCAGCGAGACCGGGCTGACCCGCCTGGCCCGCCGCTCGCGGCGCGACAAGCAGGTGGCCCGGCTGGCCCGGGCCCGCCTCAACCGGCTGCGCGAGGACGAGGCCCAGGCCCGCGAGGCCCGCGAGCGCCGGGAACGCATCCTTGCCGCCCTCGAGGCCCACGCCCAGCATGCCTGGGAGCCCCTCTACCCGGGTCGCTATCGCCATCTCGAGCGCGAGTGGGAAGCGCTCGGCGATCTGCCCACCGCCAGCCAGGAGCAGCGCTACCAGGAGGCCTCGCAGCGCTGCCGCAAGGTGATCGCCGACCACGAGGCCCGGCATCATGCCCTGGCCGCCGCCGAGGAGCGGCGCGACGACGCCGACGAGACCCGGCGCTCGCTGATCGAGTCGCTGGAGGACACCCTGGCCAGCTTCACCCAGGGCGAATGCCTCACCGACCAGGACATGGCCAGCCTGCAGGCCCAGAAGCACCTGGTGGCCCACCAGTGGCAGACTCTCTCCGACCGTCACGCGCCGGAGGCCGCACTCAGCGAACGCTATGCCCGCGCGCTGGAGGAGTACGATCGCCTGCTGCAGGCCTGGGAACGGCTCGACCGCCAGGGGGCCGAGCTGGCGGCGGCACTGGAGGCCGAGGACGCCACCGCCCTGACCGGCATCCTGGACCGCATCGACTGGCCCGGCGACCTGCCGCCCACGCCGCAGCTCGCCCGCGCCCGGCAGGTACTCGCCACGCCGCCCGCGGAGCCGGCCGGGTCGCCGCAGCAGAGCGCCCGCTTCGCCCGCGATCTCGACGCCCTGGACGACCTGCTCGACCGCGGCGCCTTCAAGCGCGCCAGCCGCCTGCACCAGAGCCTGCGCCAGCGCCTCGCCCTGCTGCCCGAGGCGGAGCGGCGTCGCCACCAGCCCACCCTCAAGCGGCTCGGCGCCCAGCTTGCCGAACTGCGCGACTGGCGCGGCTTCGTCGCCGGCCCCAAGCGCGAGCAGCTGTGCGACGCCATCGAGGCGCTGGCCGAGGACACCACCCACAGCGATGCCGAACTGGATCGCCAGCACCGGCAGCTGGTCAAGGACTGGAAGAACCTCGGCGACGCCGCCGCCGACCGCGCGCTCTCCACGCGCTTTCGTGCCGCCTCGGATCGCATCCACGAGCGCCTGGGCCCCTGGAAGCAGCGCCGCGAGGCCGAGCGCCAACAGAACCTGTCCGCCCGCGAAGGCCTCTGCGAGCAGCTCGAGGCGCTGCTCGACAACCCCGACCCGCACGCCGACCCGGACGCCCTGCGCCAGATCCGCGACCGCGCGCGCGAGCAGTGGCAGCGCTTCGCCCCGGTGCCCCGCGACCAGGCCCGGGTGATCGGCCAGCGCTTCGGCCGCATCCGCCACGCCCTGCAGCAGTTGATCGACCACCGCGCCCAGGAGATCGCCACGGCCAAGCGCGAGCTGGTCGAGGCGGCCCGCCTGCTCCAGGAGGACACCGACACCCGGGCGGCCTCCCGTGCCGAGCAGGCCAAGGCGCTGCAGCGGCGCTGGCGCGAGCTCGGCCGGGCGCCCAAGGGCGAGGAGCAGACCCTGTGGCGGGCGTTTCGCGGCTACTGCGACGCCATCTTCGCGGCGCGCGAGAACGAGCGCGACGACCGTGCCCAGCGCAGCCGCCAGCGCCTCGAGGCCATGCAGGCCCTGATCGAGCGCCTGGATGCCTGGCAGCCCGCCTCCAGCGACGACGTGGCCACGCTGGAGGCGGCCATCGCCGAGGCCGAAAGCCTCGAGCCGCTGCCCCAGGGGCGGCGCAGCGACGGCATGCGCCGACGGTGGTCGGGCATCGTCCGCGCGCGCCGCGACCGCCTGGCACGCCTGGCGGTCAGCGAGACGATCGCTCGCTGGCAGGCACTGCGGCCGCTGCTCGAGGCCCATCTGGCCGCCGACGCCCGGCTGATCGACGGCCGCCCGCCCGAGGACGTCCCGGCGCCTCCGGCGCTGGGCGCCCCGCTGCAGTCGGCCCACGAGCGGCGCAACGCGGCCCGGCTGGACCCGCCGCCGGCCGCCGAGGTCGCGGAGCACCTGACCCGCCTGCGCGTGCACCTCGCCCTGCTGGCCGGCGCCGCGGTGAGTCGCGAGGACGAGCCCCTGCGGCTGGCCATCCAGGTACAGCGGCTCAACGACGGGCTGGGACGCGACCTGACCCGCGCCGAGGAACTGGAGGGGGTACTCGCCGCTATCCTCGCCACCGGCCCGGTCGCCCCCGATCCCTGGCGGCGCGAAGCCGCCGACATGGATCACCACCTGGCGGCCCTGGCCGAGCTGCCGCCGCCCTGAGCGAGCCCCGAAACGCCGCGAGCGAGGCCGGGGCCTCGCTCGCGGGTGCGGGTGATGAGTGACGGGGCGCCGGCCAGGGCTTACCCCATGAACTGCCCGCCATTGATGTCCAGGTTCGCCCCGGTGATGAAGCCGGACCCCTTGTCGGCCAGGAAGCACACCGCCCGTGCGATTTCGTCGGGCTCGCCGAAGCGCTTGACCGGAATCGACTCGCGGATCGACTCGCGGATCTTCTCCGGCACCTTCTGGATCATGTCGGTGGCGATGTAGCCGGGCGACACGGTGTTGACGGTGATGCCCTTGGCCGCCGTTTCCTGGGCCAGCGCCATGGTCAGGCCATGCATGCCGGCCTTGGCCGCCGAGTAGTTGGCCTGGCCGAACTGGCCCTTGCGCCCGTTGATCGAGGAAATGTTGATGATCCGCCCGTAGCCCGACTCGAGCATGTCCTCGATGACGCAGCGGCAGGTGTTGAAGACGCTGTTGAGGTTGCAGTCGATCACCTCGCGCCATTGCTCGGGGCTCATCTTCTTGAGCGTGGTGTCGCGGGTGATGCCCGCGCAGTTGACCAGCACGCTGACCGGCCCGTAGGTGTCACGGATCTCGCGGACCCCCGCCTCGCAGTCCTCGTAGTCGATCAGGTTGGTGCCCGACAGCGCGATGTTGTCGAAACCGGCCGCTCGCTGCTCCTCGAGCCAGTTCCGGGCCTTGTCGGGATTGTGATAGCCGGCCACGACCTGATACCCCTCCCTGGCCAGTTCACGACAGATGGCGGTACCGATGCCGCCGGTGCCACCGGTTACCCAGGCGACGGGTGCTGCTTGTGTCATGTGTTCTCCCCCTGAGTCATGACGTTCAACCACTAACAGTCTCCTCGACCGACGATGTCATCTTTGTGACCTCGCCCCGCCAGTATGGTCAATATTCGGCTCGCTGTGCGAATTCCCGACGGACTCTTGACGTGACTCAGTTTCTGCGTATACTGGGCTCCACAATTTGATGCGGGGTGGAGCAGCCTGGTAGCTCGTCGGGCTCATAACCCGAAGGTCGTCGGTTCAAATCCGGCCCCCGCTACCAAATTTCGAAGAAGCGGATCGGTCATTGACCGGTCCGCTTTTTTTCGTTGGCCCCTACCCGAGCGCCATGATCCCTGCCGCGCCTCGTGAGCCTGCCCCGGGGCCGAGAGGCGACACGGCAGACGCCCCCTGCACGCCTGCCGATCCTGCGCGGTACTCAGCCGAGCAGGCTCAGGCGCACCACCACCGCCAGGTGGCAGGCCACCACCACGGGCGAAAGCAGGCTGCGCAGCCCCTGATACCAGCCCGGCAACCGCACGAGACTGGCATCGGTGCGCTCGTAGAAGCGCAGCAGCCAGAAGCCGATCATCAGCACCAGCGTCGCCAGCCGGTACTCGATCATCAGCGCCGCCCAGCCGACCAGGCCGGGCATCAGGCTCACCCACAGCCGCGTGGCGAACGCCGGATTCGACTCGCGGTCGCGGCTCATGGCAACGCCCCAGTGGACGCCGCCCAGAAAGGTCAGGCACAGCGCGCTGTAGAAACAGGAAGGCCTTGATGGCCAGGGCCTGCCACAGTACCGGAGCGATGTAGACCCCGGCCGTGGCAATGACGAAGGGCAACAGGCCCACGGCCCCCAGCCCGAAGGGCAGGCGGACGGAGGGCGATACCTCAGTGAACATGGCAGCATCCTTGCAACCGTTGATTATCCGTGCAACGCCACAGCTTAGCCGGCTTGCCGGTTACTGACCAGTAACAACCGCCGATGACGTCATGACCGTCCGCCATGCTTCCGGCTCCACCCAGGGCCTGCCGAAGCGCGCCGGCCGATGACGCCAGGGGGCGTGTCGGGCCGGTCCCGGCGGCAGCGACGCCAGATCGGGCAGCCAGTGGGCGACATAGTCCCCGTCGGCGTCGTAGCGCAGCGCCTGACGCATCACGTTGAAGTAGCGATCCCGGCGAGGGTCACGGCCGCCCCCGGCCACGTAACGCCAGTTCTCCCAGTTGCTGGCGGCATCGTAGTCGACCAGCCAGCGCTCGAACCAGGCGGCACCCAGCCGCCAGTCGACCTGCAGGTCCTTGACCAGGAAGCTCGCCACGTTCTGCCGCGCGCGGTTGGACAGCCAGCCGGTACCCACCAGCTCGCGCATGGCGGCATCGATGAAGGGCACCCCCGTGGCTCCCGCGCACCAGGCCTCCAGGGCCGGCTCGTGCGCCACCGGCAGGCGGTGCTCGCCGAACAGCGCCGCCCCGTCCTGACGGGCGGCCCAGTGGAAGTACTCACGCCACAGGAGCTCGTCGACGAAGGCCTCGCGGGACGCGGTCACGGCCGCGTCATCGTCGGCCGGTCGCTCGGCCAGCTGCGCCATGACCTGCCCCGCGGACAGGCAGCCCCAGGCCAGCCAGGGCGACAGCCGGCTCGAGACGTCGTCGCCCAGCAGCGCATTGCGGGTGTCCCGGTAATGATCGAGCGGCCCGGCGAGAAACCGCTGCAACCGCTCGCGCCCGGCCCGTTCGCCGCCCTCGGGCCAGGGACCACCCAGGGGGTCGACCCGCCACCCGGCGGCCTCCGGCGACACCCGGGCCAGCGGCGGCAGGCCGCGCGGCGCCTCGTCGGGCCACGGCGGCAGCGTCACCGGCGCCATCCGCGAGGGTCGCGGCGCCAGCCCCGCCACGCGGCGGCGGAAGGCGCTGAAGGTGTCGGGCAACGCGCCCGGGGAGAAGGGCAGCTGCTCGCGGGTGAACAGCGTGCCGCCGGAGACGGTCTCGAGCTTCACCGCCGACGGCAGACGGCTGGCCAGGCGCTGCACGTCGTCGCTCTCCTGCCAGCCGGGGTCCTCGCGCACGCGAATCACGTCCGCGGGAGCACGCCGCAGCACGCCCTGCAGTTCGTCGACCGGGTCGCCGACGCACACCAGCAGATCGCTGCCCCGCACCAGCAGCTCGCCGCGCAGCGCCATCAGGCTTTCCCAGAGAAAGCGCAGTCGCGCCGGGCCGATCCGGGCCCGCGCATCGCCCGGCCGCCACGGCGTCAGCCAGCGACGATCGAGCACATAGACGCACAGCATCGTCTCGGCAGGCGTGTCGACGCACCACAAGGGGTTGTCGGCAACGCGCAGATCATTGCGCAACCACACCAGCACGCGACTCATTGCACCTCCTTGCGACCCGCCGGGCGCGCATCGCCCGCGTCGTCTCGGCTTTCCGGGAACCATTGCTGTACAACATTTTACCCTTAAAGGTACATATTTTGTACATTATTGGGCCGGCACGGCGGCTGGATACACTGCAGGGGGCGTGGTAGAGTCGAACACTGACTTCATTTCGGCGCTGTCTTTCCGACTTATTTTCATAATAAAATCAGTCGACTAGCCATTCCCGACGCGCCAGGGAGCCATGAAGGGAGGAAGACACCATGACGGATCGTCCCCCGCACGGTACCGGCCGTGCGCGCCGCCATTTCGGTGCCGACACTCTGCCCATCGCGCGTCTCGCGGATCGCACGCCCGCCTGGATGCTGACGCCCCGCGCCGTACGCCGCCCCTTCCTGACCGACCCGCCCCGCATTTGCGCTTGATGGTCGTCGCCGCGACGACTGAACTGTGAGCCATGCCGCGGTGCCGAGCGCCCGGCCCGCCAGAATGCCAACGACAAGAGCGAGTCGTTCATGTCCGTGTTACTGATCGTGCTGCTGCCCCTGGTCGGCAGCCTGCTGCCCGTCATGGGCTCGAATGACCGACGCGGCCGCTGCGCCCTGATGACGGCGATTCCGCCGGCGCTCGCCTTGATCGTCGCCGGCCTGCATGCCGGCACGGTCTTCGCCGGCGGCGTTCCACGCGCCGCCTTCGACTGGATACCGGCCCTGGGGCTCGAATTCGCCATGCGCCTCGATGGCCTGTCGCTGCTGTTCGTGCTGCTGATTCTGGGCATCGGGCTGCTGATCATCCTCTATGCCCGCTACTACCTGTCGCCGAAGGACAACCTGCCGCGCTTCTATGCCTTCCTGATGCTGTTCATGGCGGCGATGCTGGGCATCGTGATGGCCGACAACCTGCTGCTGCTGTGGTTCTTCTGGGAGCTGACCAGCCTGTCGTCCTTCCTGCTGATCGGCTTCTGGTACCACCAGAGCGAGGCCCGCAAGGGCGCGCGCATGGCGCTGACGGTGACCGGTGCGGGCGGCCTGTGCCTGCTGGCCGGCTTCCTGCTGCTCGGCCATATCGTCGGCACCTACGACCTGCAGACCGTGCTCGACAGTCGGGACATGATCCAGGCCGACCCGCGCTACCTGCCCGCGCTGCTGCTGGTGCTGCTGGGCGCCTTCACCAAGTCGGCCCAGTTTCCCTTCCAGTTCTGGCTGCCGCATGCCATGGCCGCGCCGACCCCCGTCTCGGCCTTCCTGCATTCGGCGACCATGGTCAAGGCCGGGGTCTTTCTGCTGGCCCGCCTGCACCCGGCCCTGGCCGGCAGCGAGGCCTGGCTCTATCTGGTCGGTCTCACCGGCCTGGCGACCCTGCTCTACGGCGCCTACTTCGCGCTGCTCAAGTACGACCTCAAGGGCGTGCTGGCCAACTCCACGATCAGCCACCTGGGGCTGATCACCCTGCTGCTGGGGCTCGACCAGCGCATGGCGGTGGTCGCCGCGCTGCTGCATATCCTCAACCACGCGACCTTCAAGGCGGCGTTGTTCATGACCGCCGGCATCGTCGACCACGAGACCGGCACTCGCGACATCCGCAAGCTGCAGGGGCTGTGGCGGGCCATGCCGCTGACCGCGACCGTGGCGGTGATCGCCGGCGCGGCGATGGCGGGGGTGCCGCTGTTCAACGGCTTCCTGTCCAAGGAGATGATGCTCACCGAGACCCTGGAGACGTCGCTGCTCGGCGGCCTGGGCTGGCTGATCCCGGCGCTGGCGACCCTGGGCAGCCTGCTGTCGGTGGCCTATTCGATCCGCCTGGTGCACAACGTCTTCTTCAACGGCCCGCCGCGGGAGCTGCCCCGGACCCCGCACGAGCCGCCGCTGCCGATGGTCGCGCCGGGCCTGCTGCTGGCCGCGCTGTGCATCGTGGTCGGCGTGATGCCGGCGCTGACCGCCACGACCCTGATCGACGCCGCCGCCCGGGCCGCCCTCGTCGGCCCCGTGCCCGAACTGCACCTGGCGGTGTGGCACGGCTTCAACCTGCCGCTGCTGATGAGTGCCATCGCCCTGATCGGCGGTACCGTGCTCTATGTCCAGCGCCGCCACCTGTTCGCCTTCCAGCGCCAGTTCCGCATCCAGAACGCCCGCCTGAACTTCGAGGCGGCCGTGCAGTGGGTGGTGCGCGGCGCCCAGCAGCTGATCGATACCCTGGAGAACGGCTCCCTGCAGCGCTACATGCTGTGGCTGGTGATCACCATTCTCTGCCTGGTCGGCGGCACGCTGACCCATACCGTGCAGCTGCGCGGCCCCCTGCCGCTGCAGCCGCTGGACGGACTGCTCGTCGCCGGGGCGCTGATGGCGATGTTCGCCGGCCTGGCCACCGCGGTGCTGCACCGTCGGCGCCTGGTCTCGCTGCTGATGCTGTCGATCGTCGGCCTGGTGACCTCGCTGGCCTTCGCGCGCTTCTCGGCGCCCGACCTGGCGCTGACCCAGCTGGCGGTGGAGGTGGTGACCATGATCCTGCTGATGCTGGCGCTGTTCTTCCTGCCGCAGCGCACCCCCAAGGAATCCGGCGCGCCGCGTATCCTGCGTGATGCCCTGCTGGCGGCGGGCTTCGGCGGCATCGTCGCCAGCCTCAACTTCGCGGTGCTGACCCGGCCGCTGGAGTCGATCTCGCAGTACTTCGTCGACAACAGCGTGCCCGGCGGCGGCGGCCACAACGTGGTCAACGTGATCCTGGTGGACTTCCGCGGCTTCGACACCCTGGGCGAGATCACCGTGCTGTGCATCGCCGCGGTGGGCATCTACAAGCTGCTCAACCGGCTGCGCCTGTTCATGCCCTCGAGCGATGCCGACGGCCGCCCCTGGTCGAAGGATCGCCATCCGATGATCCTGGTCAGCGTCTCCCAGACCATCCTGCCGCTGGCCCTGCTGGTCTCGGTGTTCATCTTCCTGCGCGGCCACAACGCCCCGGGCGGCGGCTTCATCGCCGGGTTGGTCACCGCGGTGGCCCTGATCCTGATCTACATCGCCCGCGGGGTGGACTGGAGCCAGCGCCGGCTGTCCTTCCAGTACCAGCCGATCGCCGTCGCCGGGGTCGGCGTCGCCGCGCTGACCGGCCTGGGCAGCTGGGCGTTCGGGTACCCGTTCCTGACCTCGTCGTTCGGCCACTTCCATATCCCGCTGATCGGCGACGTGGAGCTGGCCACGGCGATGCTCTTCGACCTCGGCGTCTACCTCACGGTGGTCGGCGCCACCCTGATGATCCTGGCCAATCTGGGCAAGCTGACCACGCCCCACCGCCCCAGCAAGCAGAAGGAGAAGGCCTGATGGAAGCGCTGTTCTCGATGACCACCGGCGTGCTCGCCGCCTGCGGCCTGTTCCTCGCCCTGCGCGGCCGCACCTTTCCGGTGGTGGTGGGGCTGACCCTGCTGTCCTACGCGGTCAACCTCTTCCTGTTCTCCATGGGCGGGCTGGACACGGGCGGTGCCGTGGTGCTCGGCGACAAGGGCGGCCCCCATGCCGACCCGCTGCCCCAGGCCCTGGTGCTCACGGCGATCGTGATCGGCTTCGCCATGACGGCGTTCTCGGTGATTCTCGCCATGCGGGCACGCGGCGACCTGGGCAGTGACCATGTCAACGGCAATCGTGTCGACGAGCCGCGGGAGGAGCGCAGTTGATGAACCACCTGATCGTCCTGCCGATCCTGATCCCGCTGTTCGCCGGGCTGGGCCTGCTGCTCAAGCGCGAGGGGCCGGCGCTGCCGCGCCGGCTGATCGCCCTGGCCGCCACGGTGGCCCTGCTGGTCTGCGGCGTGCTGCTGATGCGCGAGAGCGCCGGCGGCACCATCCAGTACTACGCGCTGGGCGACTGGCAGCCGCCGTTCGGCATCATCCTGGTGCTCGACCGGCTATCGGCGCTGATGGTCACCCTCACCGCGCTGCTGGCACTGGGCAGCCTGTGCTATGCCAGCGCCGGCACCGACGAGGAAGGCTCCAACTTCCACGGCCTGTTCCAGTTGCAGCTGATGGGCATCAACGGCGCCTTCCTCACCGGCGACCTGTTCAACCTGTTCGTGTTCTTCGAGGTGCTGCTGATCGCCTCCTACTCGCTGCTGATGCACGGCGGCGGCAAGGCGCGCATCCATTCCGGCTTCCACTACGTGGCGCTGAACCTGGCCGGCTCGGCGCTGTTCCTGATTGGCCTGGGGGTGCTCTACGGCACCATCGGCACACTCAACATGGCCGACATGGCCGCTCGGGCGCCGGGGCTGGACAGCGGCCGGCTGGTGCTCGCCGAGGCCGGGGCCATGCTGCTGCTGGTGGTGTTCGGCCTGAAGTCGGCGATCCTGCCGCTGTACTTCTGGCTGCCGCGCGCCTATGCCGCGGCACCCGCCCCGGTCGCGGCGTTGTTCGCCATCCTCACCAAGGTCGGCATCTATGCAATCCTGCGCGTGTTCACCCTGATCTTCGGCCCCCAGGCGGGCTCGCTGGCGAATCTGGCCCAGCCCTGGGTGTGGTGGCTGGCGCTGGCCACCCTGGCGCTCGGCGGGGTCGGCGTGCTGTCGTCGCGGGACCTGCGCACCCAGGTCGCCTACCTGATCATCATCTCGGTGGGCACGCTGCTGGCCGGCATCGGCATGAACAGCATCGACGCCCACGGCGCCCTGCTCTACTACATGGTGCATACCACACTGATCACCGGCGGGCTGTTCCTGCTCGTCGACAGCATCGCGCGCCAGCGCGGCAAGGCCGGCGCCCGGATCGTGCGCGGCCGGTCGGTGCAACAGGTCGCCCTGCTGGGCACGCTGTTCTTCATCGCCGCACTGACCGTCGCCGGCGTGCCGCCCTTCTCGGGCGCGGTGGGCAAGGCGTTGCTGCTGCAGGCCGCGACCCCGGGCCAGCAGGTCTGGCTGTGGCCGATCCTGCTGTCGAGCAGCCTGGCGGCGATCGTCGCCCTGTCGCGCAGCGGCTCCACGGTGTTCTGGCGCGCTTCGGGCAACGAGCGCAGCGAGGCCCGGGACAATAATGGTGACACGCCGGGCATCGGCGCCCTGCGCACGCTGGGCCTGCTGCTGCTGATCGGCGCCTCGCCGCTGCTGGTGGCCTTCGCCGGGCCGCTGAGCGCCTACACCGAGGCCGCAGCCGACCAGCTGGCCGATCACGAGGCCTATATCCAGGCGATCCTCGAACGCCACCGGACGGAGGGTGACTCATGATTCCCGTGCAACCGTGGCTGCCCATGCCGCTGCTGTCGATCCTGCTGCTGGCGGTGTGGCTGATGCTGCAGCAGAGCATGGCCCTCGGCCAGGTGCTGCTGGGCGGCTTTCTGGCCATCGTCATCCCGCTGCTCACCCGACGCTTCTGGGAGCACCAGCCGACCATCAAGCGGCCCTGGCTGCTGGTGCGCTACATCCTGCGCCTGCTCGGCGACATCATCGTCGCCAACCTGGAGGTCTCGAAGCTGATCCTCGATCCGCGCGGGCGCATGCAGCCGGCCTTCGTCGAGTATCCGCTGGAACTCGAGGAGCTGTTCCCCATCACCATCCTCGCCAGCACCATCACGCTGACGCCGGGAACGGTATCGGCCAACCTGCGCCAGGACCGCCGCACGCTGCTGATCCACGTGCTGGACACCGACGACATCCCGGCCACCATCGACACGATACGCGAGCGCTACGAACGACCGCTCAAGGAGATCTTCGGATGCTAGACGTTGCCTTCTGGATCAGCCTGGCCCTGTTCACCGCCGCCATGCTGCTGTGCCTGTATCGCGCGGCGATCGGCCCCGGCCAGCCCGACCGCCTGCTGGCGCTCGACACCCTGTACGTCAACTCCATCGCGTTGATCGTGCTGCTCGGCATCTGGCTCAACGACAAGACCTATTTCGAGGCCGCCCTGCTGATCGCCATGCTCGGCTTCATCAGCACCGTGGCCGTCTGCAAGTACCTGCTGCGCGGCGACATCATCGAATGACACCGGCGCGACACCGGCCAAGGAGCGAGACATGATCGGCTTCTACAACCTCATGGAGGGCGTGATCGCCGTCCTGCTGATTGCCGGCGGCGCCTTCGCCTTCATCGGCTCGCTGGGGCTGACCCATCTGCGCGACATCTACATGCGCCTGCACGGCCCCACCAAGACCACCACCCTGGGGGTGGGCTGCGTGCTGCTGGCCTCGATGCTCTACTTCTCGCTGGTCGGCAAGGGCCCGAGCCTCCAGGAGATGCTGATCACCATCTTCCTGTTCATCACCGCGCCGGTGTCCGCCCACCTGCTGGCCAAGAGCGCGCTGCACCAGAAGCTGCCCCGCGATCCGCGCACCCGGGGCGAGATCGAGGAGCTGGCCGAGGACGAGGAGAGCGAGGCCAACGGCGACCGCCTGCCCTGACGCCCTACCAGCCCCGGGTGTGCTGTTCCACCAGCTGCGCGAACAGCGCGATGTGATCGGCGCGGTCGTTGAGCGCCGGGATGTAGCGATAGACCCGGCCGCCGGCGCCGAGGAAGTTATCGCGGTTTTCCACCTCGAGCTCCTCCAGGGTCTCCAGGCAGTCGGCGGCGAAGGCCGGGCTGATCACGTCGACGTGCTCGACGCCTTCGTGGCCCCAGGCCTTCAGCGTCTCGTCGGTGTAGGGCCGGAGCCACTCCTCGCGACCGAAGCGCGACTGGTAGCTCATCAGCCAGGCGTCGTCCTCCAGCCCCAGCGCCTCGGCCAGCGCCCGGCTGGTGGCCGCGCACTGCTGGGGGTAGGGGTCGCCCGACTCGGCATAGCGCTTGGGAATGCCGTGATAGGACATCAGCAGCCGCCCCCGCTGGCCGCCCTGGCTCGCCCAGTGCTCGCGCACGCTGGCCGCCAGCGCCTCGATGTAGGCCGGATGAGCGTGATAGTCGTTGACGAACCGCAGCTCGGGCAGGTGCGGGCAGGGCTTGAGCGCCCGCGCCAGACGGTCGAAGACCGCCGCGGTGGTCGAGCGCGAAAACTGCGGGAACAGCGGCAGCACCAGGATGCGCGACACCCCGGCATCGCGCAGGGCCTGGCCGGCCCGCTCCATGCTCGGGTTGCCGTAGGTCATCGCCAGCTCCACGGGAATCGTCTCGCCGAAGCGCTCGGCGAGACGCTCGGCCAGGGCGCGCTGCTGGCGGCGGCCGATCGCCAGCAGCGGCGAGCCCTCGTCCTGCCAGACCGCGGCATAGTTGCGGGCCACCCGCCCCGGGCGCACGCGCAGGATCACGCCGTGCAGGATCAGCCACCACAGCGGCCGCGAGACATCCACCACCCGTTCGTCCCACAGGAACTCCGCCAGATAGCGGCGCACCGCCGCCGGGGTCGGCGCATCGGGGGTACCGAGGTTGGCCAGCAGGACGCCGAAGCGGGGCTGAGACATGAACGACTCTCCTTGAACGCAAGCAGGTGACAGTCCGGGCAGTCTACCAAGCCCCCGGCTCGCCGGGGGAATGAAGCGTGACTATCTCGGCCATTTGTACAACGATTGAACAACTGGACACCGGGGCAGCACGCCTGCCCGGCAACGTCTCGGAGGACGCATGACCTCACCCGCCACCGCCCGAGCGCCGCTGACGATGCTCTACGACGGCGACTGCCCGATCTGCCGACGTCAGGTCGCCTGGATCCACCGGCAACGCCATCGCGAGCGCATCCGCTGCGTGAACATCCGTGCAGCGGAGTTCTCGCCGGCGGCCTGGGGGCGCGACTGGGAGGAGCTGCTGGGGCGCATGTTCGCCCGCGACGGGCGAGGCGAGTGGTTCGCGGGAATGGAGGCGGTTCGGGCGATGCTCGCCCTGCTGGGCTATCGCCGGCTGGTATGGCTGTCACACCGGCCGGGGCTGAAGGGGATTCTCGATCGGGGCTACCTGTGGGTGGCGCGGCACCGCTTCACCCTGGGCCGGCTGCTGCCGACCCGGTACTGACCCTCAGAAGACCAGCGGCATGCGCGAGGCCAGCGGCTCGTGATAGTGGGCCTCGTGGCCGATCATCTCGTCGTGGGCGACGAACTGGACCAGATAGGCGCGGTGGATGCCGGCCCGCTTGAGCTCCAGGTAGACGTCGTCCAGCGCGCGGAACAGCATCGGCTTGCCCTGCCGGGTCAGCAGGTGACGCTGGCCCTCGAGGTCCTCGAGCTCGACCTGGTAGAAACGGCTGCCGGCGTGGCTGATGACGCGAACTTCGAAATTGTCGTGCTCGTGCACGTAGTGCTTGAGTGCGTGAAGCTCCATGAGGCTCCCTCCTTGTGCTTGTCGATCCATTGGCGGGCCTGCTTATCCAGTCAGGCTAGCCATCGGGTGTGACAGGTCCATGTCAGCGGTCAATCTTTGCAGACCACGCAACGCATCTGAAGTTCACGCCGGGTAACGGGCCACCACGCGCCCCGTGGCGTCGCGCTTGGCCTGCGCCTTGAGGCTGCGCCAGCAGTCCCCGAAACTCGCCGGCCGGCGCGTACCGGAGAGCATCAGCGCGGCGATGGACAGCCGCGGCAGGCCGAAGACGCGACGCTGGCCGAAGCGGTCCACCCCGTCGAAGCCGTCGGCCCGGACGATGGCTTCGGGCATCAGCGCCTCGCAGGCGCGTCGGAAGCGTCGCTGGATGTCGGCCAGGCGGGCGTGGCGATCGCGAGGGTCGTCGAGCAGCAGCACGAAGTCGTCGCCGCCTAGATGCCCCAGGAAGTCGCCATCGCGCAGCGACTCGCCGAGCAGCTCGGCCAGCGTCAGCAGCAGGCGGTCGCCGAGGGCATAGCCGAAGCGGTCGTTGAACGGCTTGAAGTGGTCCAGATCCAGATAGGCGGCGATGAAGGGCCGGGCGCGCCCGGCGAAGCGGTCCAGGGCGGCGCGGATCGGCGCATTGCCGGGCAGTTGGGTCAGGGGGTTGGCCTGGCGGGCGATCTCGACACGCTGCTCGGTGATGACCTGCAGCAGGTCGACCACCCGCCCCATGCCGCGATAGCGCCCCGCCTCGGTGATCACGAAGTCCTCGTCGCGCAGGTCGCGCTCGCGCCCGGTGACCTTGCGCGAGACCTGGTCGAGCGAGGCGCTGCCCTCCACGCACAAGGGAGCGTGGCGCATCACCCGGGTGACCCGCTGACGCCCGTGGAGGTCGAAGCCGAAACGCTTGCCGAGCAGCGCCAGGATCCGCTGGCGATCGAGCACGCCGATGGGGACGGCCTGCTCGTCGACTACCGCCAGGCAGCGCGAGTCGGGTTCGGCGGCAAAGCGCTCGCTGGCCTCGGCCACGCTAGCATCGGCCGCCAGCGGCGTCACCCGGGTACAGAGCCGTTCGATGATCACCGCCTCCAGCGGCAGACGGTGGCGCCGCGTCAGGGTCGCGAGCCGCTCCTCCAGCGCCGGCCGCCGCCGGGCCGGGTCCGGCGCCGGATGGGCGAGGAGCCAGCCCTGGCAGTAGTCGGCCCCCAGTTCCACCAGGCAGGCCAGTTCCGCCTCGCGTTCGACGCCCTCGGCGATCACCTGCGAGCCCATGCTGTGGGCGATGTCGATGATCGCCCGCACGAAGCGCCGCTTGACCGGATCGCCGTCGAGCCCGCTGACGAAATGCCGGTCGAGCTTGACGAAATCCGGGGCGATCTCCGACCACAGGCGCAGCCCGGCATAGCCCTCGCCGAGATCGTCCAGGGCGATGGCGAAGCCCATCGACTGGTAGTGGCGCACCGCCTCGGCCATCAGCGTCGGATCGATGCCCGGCGACTGCTCGGTCAGCTCGATCACCACGCGATGGGGCGGCAGCCCCAGGGTCTCGAGCAGGCGGCGCGTCTCGCCGCTGCGGTGCTGCGGATCCAGCAGCACTTCCGGCGAGACGTTGATGAACAGCCGCTCGTCGAGCCCCTCGTCGACCCAGCGGGTCATGGCCCGCTCGCGACACACCGCCTCCAACGGCGCCAGCAGGTGCCGCTCCCGGGCGGCCCTGAAGAGCGCCAGCGGCGGTTCGAGCGCCGTGCCGGCCGGCCCGCGGGACAGGGCCTCATAGGCGAAGACATGGCCGGAATGCACCGCCACGATCGGCTGGAAGTGGACGGTGACGGCCGCCGTGTCGATGAAGGCATCCAGCCCGGAAATCGGCGAGATACAGGAGATGTCGGGATTCATGCCGCCATTGAGCGACATGACGATGACACTTGCGTGACACGGGCGCCCTTTCACGGCCGCCACCGCTGCCGGTGGCGGCGATCCTCAGGCGTCGGGCCGGTAGGTCGAGGGGTCGATGGCGATGCCCAGCGAGTTGCGGTCGACCCAGTTGCCGGCCTTGGTCTGCTTGTAGCGGAACACCACGTAATCGCCCTCGCCGACCGGCAGCTCGGCGTCCTCGGTCTGGTAGCTGTAGGTCTCGCCGTCGACCACCAGCGTGTAGCGGTACAGGTCGGGCATGCCCAGCCATTCCTGAAAGGGGCCCTCGCGCTCGATGCTCTCGAGCGTGCCGCGTGCCTCCAGCTTGGGGGTACGCTTGCGATAGCCGCGACGATATCCGCCCGCCATGGATCTCTCCTCTGTCATCTGTGCCGTCGATGGTCGGCCCGGGGCCGGTTGACGCCCGAGGGGCGGCATTATACGGCCGCACCGTCCGGCCTCAACCCCGGGTCATTCGCCGAAGTGCTGGCCGTAGCTGTCGGGGGCGAGGTCCTCGAAGCGCGTGTACTTGCCGATGAAGGCCAGATGCACGGTGCCGATCGGCCCGTTGCGCTGCTTGCCGATGACCAGCTCGGCCAGCCCCTTGTTGTCGGGATTATCCGGATTGTAGACCTCATCACGATAGACGAAGGCGATCAGGTCGGCGTCCTGCTCGATGGCGCCGGACTCGCGCAGGTCCGACATCACCGGGCGCTTGTTGGGCCGCTGCTCCAGCGAGCGGTTGAGCTGCGACAGGGCGATCACCGGGCAGCCGAACTCCTTGGCCAGGCCCTTCAGCGAGCGCGAGATCTCGGAGATCTCGCCGGTGCGGTTCTCGGAGAAGCCGGGAATCTGCATCAGCTGCAGGTAGTCGATCATGATCATGCCGAGGTTGCCGTGCTCGCGGACGATGCGGCGGATGCGCGAGCGCATCTCGTTGGGCGACAGCGCCGCCGTGTCGTCGATGAACAGCTGCTTGTCCTTGAGCAGGTTGACCGCCGAGGTCAGCCGCGGCCAATCCTCGTCCTCGAGCTGGCCGGTACGCACCCGGGTCTGGTCGATCCGCCCCAGCGAGGAGAGCATGCGCAGCATCAGTGCCTCGGCGGGCATCTCCATCGAGAACACCATCACCGGCTTGTCGCTGGAGATCACCGCATGCTCGACGACGTTCATTGCGAAGGTGGTCTTGCCCATCGACGGGCGTCCGGCAATGATCACCAGGTCGGAGGGCTGCAGGCCTGAGGTCATGTCATCCAGGTCGCGGAAGCCGGTGGACAGCCCGGTCATCTGCCCCTGCATGTTGAACAGCTCGTCGATGCGATCCACCGCCTTGGTGAGCAGGTCGCTCATACCGACCGGCCCACCCATCTTGGGGCGCGACTCGCTGATCTGAAAGACCAGCCGTTCGGCCTCGTTGACCAGCTCGTCGGCCGGGCGGCCCTGCGGAGCGAACGCGCCGTCGGCGATCTGGCTGGCGGCCTGGATCAGCTTGCGCAGCGTGGCGCGCTCGCGAACGATGTCGGCATAGGCGCGAATGTTGCTGGCCGAAGGCGTGTTGCGGGCCAGCTCGGCGAGGTACGCCAGCCCACCCACGGTGTCGAGCTGGTCACGGGACTCCAGCGCCTCGGACAGCGTCACCACGTCGAGCGGGTGCGCGCTCTCGGCCAGCTGGATCATCACGTTGAAGACCAGGCGATGCTCGTAGCGGTAGAAGTCATCCGCCACCAGGCGCTCGGAGACGGTATCCCAGGCAGCGTTGTCGAGCATCAGGCCACCCAGCACCGACTGCTCGGCCTCCAGCGAATGCGGGGGCACCTTGAGGGCGGCCGCTTCCGGGTCCAGTTCCAGGGAGTCACTCATGGGCTCGTTCCGACATCGGGGGCGTGGCGGCCGCAGCGACCGCCGCGCCATTCTAGCCTATCTCGTCTCGCCGCGCCGCCGACCCCGGAGCCGGCTCGCGCGCAAAAGAAAGCGCGACACCCCGGAAGGCGTCGCGCTGTCTCTCGACCGGCCGGGCCGGCCGTGGCGGGGCGAGTTACTCGGCCACCACCACGATACGCACGGTGGCGTCGACTTCCGCGTGCAGGTGCAGCTGGACGTCGTACTCGCCGGTCGCGCGGATCGGCCCTTCGGGCATGCGGACTTCGCTCTTGGCGACGTCGATGCCGGCCTGGGTCAGGGCGTCGGCCAGGTCGCGCGGACCGATGGAACCGAACAGCTTGCCTTCGTCGCCGGCCTTGGCGACCAGTGACAGCTCGATGTCGTTGAGCTGCTCGGCGCGCTCTTCGGCTTCACGCTGGCGTTCGGTCGCCTGGGCTTCCAGTTCCGCACGCTGCGCCTCGAAGGCGGCGACGTTGTCCTTGGTCGCCGGCACGGCCAGGCCGTAGGGGACCAGATAGTTGCGGCCGTAACCGGGCTTGACGGTGACCTTGTCACCCAGCGCACCCAGCTTGCCGATCTTGTCGAGCAGAATGACTTCCATCTCGTTAACCTCTTGTCATTGGCTGCGGGCCAGCCGGCCGCGGAAATCCGCGAAGGTATCGACCAGGCCCAGCAGCAGCACGATCAGAATCATGGGCCAGGTGGTCAGCAGCAGCGCATAGAAGGCGACCAGCCATAACCCGTTCATCCCTTTGAGACCAATCAGGCCGTGAATCAACGCAACGCCACCGATCAGCAGCGGCACCCAGCTCATGAACACCAGTGCCGGCCAGGTCACCAGACCGCCGACGATGGCCATGGCGAACAGTCCCAGCAGCTCCCGGCGGGTCAGGCGCAGGCCATGGAACTCGCTGCGGAACCCGCCCGGGTTATAGAGCCCGGCCTGCCAGCTGCGTGCCAGCGCCAGGCAGGCCACGCTGGCCAGCATGACGATCAGCCCGGTGATGCCGCCGATCAGCAGCGTGGCCAGCCGTTCGGTGGACACGCCCTGGGCGGCCAGCTCGTCGAGCATGCGGGCGAACTCCGGCGAGCTCTGGCGCAGCGTCTCGAGCAGCGGGTCGACACCACCCGGCGGCAGGAACACACCCAGCTGCACCATGACGGCCGCGGCCAGCGCGCCGACGATCAGCGTTTCGCTCCAGCGTCGGCGCGCGCGCAGCACGACCGCCATCAGCGTCACCAGCAGCAGTGTGGCCAGCGGGATGCTGTCACCCCGCGTCCACCACCAGCCGGTGGGCAGCGCAGCGGCGACGATCACCGGCATGGCCGGCGCCAGGCCGCGCCGCAGCGTCACCAGCGAGGCGATCGCGGCGCTCAGCCAGAACAGCCACGGCACGAGGGCGGCGGCTGCAGCGGCACCCGCGGCGTGCGGCGTGCCGCGCATGACCCAGCGAGCCAGGGGTAGCATTGCGTGGTATCGGCTTACTGGTGGCTATCGGTGTACGGCAGCAGCGCCAGGTAGCGGGCCCGCTTGATGGCGGTGGACAGCTGACGCTGGTACCGCGCACGGGTGCCGGTGATGCGGCTGGGAACGATCTTGCCGGTCTCGGTGATGTAGGCCTTGAGCGTATCGATATCCTTGTAATCGATATACTTCACGCCTTCAGCGGTGAAGCGGCAGAACTTGCGGCGACGGAAAAAGCGTGCCATGGATTATCCTCCTGGACGGGCAGCGATTCAGTTGGCGGCGGCTTCGGTGCGCTCGGCGCGGGGCTTGTCGGACTTCTCGTCGCGACGACGGCCCTTGTCCTCGGCGGCCTTCATCATCGGCGACGCCTCGGTCACGGCTTCCTTGCAGCGCACCACCAGGCTGCGGATGATGGCATCGTTGAAGCGGAAGATGTTCTCGATTTCCTCGAGAGTCTCGCCGCGGCACTCGATGTTCATCAGCACGTAGTGGGCCTTGTGAATCTTGTTGATCGGGTAGGCCAGATGACGGCGCCCCCAATCCTCGAGACGATGCACGGTGCCGCCGTTGTCGGTGACGAGGCTGGTGTAGCGCTCGACCATCGCCGGAACCTGCTCGCTCTGATCCGGGTGGACCATGAACACGATTTCGTAATGACGCATGGTATCTCCTTTCGGTTTGACAGCTTCCCGATGGCGACAGTGGAACCGGCCATGCGGAAGCAAGGAGTCTTGAGTACGGGGTGAGGGTGTTCAAAGAACCGCACAATTGTAGTGATGCGCCCCACCCCATGCAAGCGGCGTTCAGCCGCCGGCCGCCCCTCGACGCTGGCGCACGGCCTCGAACAGGCACACGCCGGTCGCCACCGAGACGTTGAGACTGGAGACGCTGCCCGCCATGGGCAGCTTGATGAGAGTGTCGCAGGCTTCACGGGTGAGCCGCCGCAGCCCCTTGCCTTCGGCGCCCATCACCAGCGCCACGGGGCGGTCGAAGTCGGCCGCGAAGACGTCGTCGGTCGCCTCCCCGGCGGTACCCAGCACCCAGACGCCGGCGTCCTTGAGCCGGCCCAGGGCGCGCGCCAGGTTGGTGACGCGATAGACCGGCACGCTCTCGGCGGCCCCGCAGGCTACCTTGCGCACGGTGGCGTTGAGCGGCGCCGACTTGTCCTTGGGCACCACCACGCCGTGCACGCCGGCGGCGTCGGCACTGCGCAGGCAGGCGCCCAGGTTGTGGACGTCGGTGACGCCGTCGAGCACCAGCAGCAGCGGAGGCTCGGCGTGCGGCCAGCCGCCGAGGCGATGCCACAGTGACTCCTCGCTCTGTGCCTCGAGCGGCGGACAGAAGGCGATCACCCCCTGGTGGCTGGCGCCCTGCGCCAGACCGTCGAGCACGTCACGGGGCTGGGCGGTGAGCCGCGCGCCGGCATCAGCGGCCCGGGCAAGCAGCTCGCCGAGCCGCCGTTCGGCCGCCCCCTCCTGATACCAGAGTTCGCGGGGTGGCTCGCCACGTTCGAGCAGCGCCTCGACGGCATGCACACCGAACACGCTGTCCAGCCCGGCCGGGGTCGCAATACGCGGCGCTTTTGCCGTACCGCGACCCTTGCCGCCGGCGGGCGAACGGGCCTGACGACGACTCACGACGACTCCCCGCCGCGACGCTCACGCTTGCCGGGCCGCGACTTGCGCCGTGAACGCTTGCGCCCGCCACCCTCGTCACCGCCGCCGCTGCCACGCGGCCCACCGGCCTTGCGCGGCGGTTTCTGGCGTCGCGGGTGCTCGTCGACCAGATCGAAGTCGATCTTGCGTTCGTCGAGATCGACCCGTGCCACCTGCACGGTGACGCCGTCGCCCAGACGATAGGCGATGCCGCCCCGCTCGCCCTTGAGGCGATGCTTCTCGGGCTCGTAGTGGTAGTAGTCGGAGGGCAGCGAGGTGACATGCACCAGCCCCTCCACATAGACGTCGTCAAGACGCACGAAGATCCCGAACTGGGTCACCGAGGCGATAGTGCCCTCGAAGGTGTCGCCGACCTTGTCGGACATGAACTCGCACTTCAGCCAGTCGGCGACGTCGCGGGTCGCATCGTCGGCACGGCGCTCGGTCATCGAGCAGTGCTCGCCGAGCTCGATCATCTGCTCGAAGGTGTACGGACACCAGATGGAGGGCTTCTCCACCGGCGCCCCCTCGGCACGCAGCACGTTGCTGGTCTGGCGCGGGCCGCGGATGACCGAACGGATCGCCCGGTGCACCAGCAGGTCCGGATAGCGGCGGATCGGCGACGTGAAGTGGGCATAGGCCTGATAGGCCAGGCCGAAGTGCCCCTCGTTGTGCGGCGAGTAGACCGCCTGACTCATGGTGCGCAGCATCACCGTCTGGATAATGTCGGCGTCGGGACGGTCCTTGATCGTCTCGCGCAGGGCCTGGAAGTCCTGCGGCGTGGGCTCGTCGCCGCCGGGCAGGGTCAGGCCCAGCTCGTTGAGGAACAGCCGCAGCTTGTCGAGCCGCTCGGCGGCCGGCGGCTGGTGGATGCGATACAGCGCCGGCAGGTCGTGCTTGTCGAGGAAGCGCGCCGTGGCCACGTTGGCGGCCAGCATGCACTCCTCGATCAGCTTGTGGGCGTCGTTGCGCGAGCGCGGCACGATGGCCTCGATCTTGCGCTCGGCGTTGAACAGGATCTCGGTCTCGGTGGTCTCGAAATCGATGGCGCCACGCTCCTCGCGGGACTGGCGCAGCAGCTTGTACAGCGCGTGCAGGTTGTGCAGCGAGGGCAGCAGGCTGTGATAGCGCTGGCAGAGCTCCTGACCCAGCGGGCTGTCGGGGGACTCGAGCATCTCGCCGACCTGGGTGTAGGTCAGGCGGGCGTGCGACCGGATCACCGCCTCGTAGAAGCGATAGCGGCTGATCGCCCCGGTCTTGGAGATGTTCATCTCGCAGACCAGCGTCAGGCGGTCGACCTCCGGGTTGAGCGAGCACAGCCCGTTGGAGAGCAGCTCGGGCAGCATCGGCACCACCTGGCCGGGAAAGTACACCGAGTTGCCGCGAACGTGAGCCTCCTGATCGAGCGCCGACCCGGGGCGCACATAGTGCGAGACATCGGCGATCGCCACGATCAGCTTCCAGCTGCCCGACTTGGTCTTCCACGCGCAGACCGCATCGTCGAAGTCCTTGGCGTCCTCGCCGTCGATGGTCACCAGCGGGGTGTCGCGCAGGTCGATGCGATGGTGCTTGTCGGCCTCGGCCACCTGATCCGACATGCCGTCGATCTGGGCCTCGACCTCGGGCGGAAAGGCATCGGGAATCTCGTAGCTGCGGATGGCGATGTCGATCTCCATCCCCGGGTCCATGCGCTCGCCGAGGATCTCGGTCACCTCGCCCACCGGCTGCACGCGGGTTTCGGGCTGCTGGGTGATGCGTACCGAGACCACCTGGCCGTCCCGGGCGCCGCCGGCGGCGCTGTGCGGCACGATCACTTCCTGGGTGATGCGGGTGTTCTCGGGAATCAATACCCCGAACTCGCTCGAACGCTCGCGGAACACGCCGACCAGCGCCTGGGTGTTGCGGGAGAGCACCTCGACGATGGTCGCCTCGTCGCGGCCGCGGCGGTCACGACCGCTGATGCGCACCAGCACGTGATCGCCATGGAACACGCGGCGCATCTGGCGCGGCGGCATGACCAGGTCGGGCTTCTTGCCGTCGTCGCGGAGCAGGAAGCCGATGCCGTCGCGATGGCCCAGCACCTTGCCCTTGATGAGGTCGAGCTTGTCGATCAGCGCGTAGGCGCCGCGACGGTTGCGCAGGATCTGGCCGTCACGCTCCATGGCGGCCAGACGGCGGCGCACGGCCTCGACCTGGTCATCGTCGGTCAGGCCGAGCATGCGGCTCATGTTCTCGTCGGTGATCGGCTTGCCATACTCCTCGAGCCGGGCCAGCAGGTATTCACGACTGGGGACCGGCTTGTCGTATTTTTCGGCTTCGCGCGCGGCGTGCGGATCGTCATTTAACGTCCAGTGATTCATGTTGTAGCTTCCTTGATTGTCGTTGCGGGCGATGACGGACGCGGCGCGGCTGAGGCTGATAAGGGTCTTGTCATGCGCGCAGTATAGCGCCGTGCGCAAGGCGACCCAACCATCGGCCGGCAACCCGCGACCGCCGTTCGCCCGAAGAATTGCCGCCGAGGGGCTTGCATTCGCGTCAGGAATCGGTATGATTCGTGGCCACTTGCCCCGGCCCAGGTGGCGGAATTGGTAGACGCGCTAGCTTCAGGTGCTAGTGTCCTTACGGACGTGGAGGTTCAAGTCCTCTCC
>NZ_WNXF01000003.1:0-215240 GCF_010993675.1 Modicisalibacter sp. 'Wilcox' | reverse complement strand
CGGAATTGGTAGACGCGCTAGCTTCAGGTGCTAGTGTCCTTACGGACGTGGAGGTTCAAGTCCTCTCCTGGGCACCACGCGAAAGCCGCCGAAAAACATGATGCGCCCAGGTGGCGGAATTGGTAGACGCGCTAGCTTCAGGTGCTAGTGTCCTTACGGACGTGGAGGTTCAAGTCCTCTCCTGGGCACCATCCGCATCATGCTCTCCTCTCTCGTGATTTCCCGAATTTACTGATCTCGCATTATGGCTTTGCTCATGCCCGTGCGATGCCGACATGTGGCCCGAACACGCCTCACCACCGAAGCCTCCCCGCTTTCGCTTCTCAGCTGCCTTGGGCCTCAACCATTACCGACCTCGATTCGCCAGCTCGCATCTCTTGCGCACTTCAGTAGCGCGGCGGCTGGTCGGCGACACGCGCCAGCGCCCAGCCCTGCGTGCTGACACGCGACTCCAGCGCATGCTCCACCGGCCCCGGCAACCGCGGGAAGAAATCCAGCCCCGTCAGCGCCTCGATGCGATCGATGGTCACCAGGTAGCGATCCAGCGGTTCGCTGCCCTGGACCCGCTGCGGCATCAGGAAGGCCAGCGCCCGGGGCTGCGGCCCCGGCACGACGATGATCTTGTAGAACATCGTCGGCACCTGCACATAGCCCACCCGATTGAGCAGCGCCCCCCAGCCCGGCGCAAACACCGGCCCGGTGATCACCTGCAGGGTGCCGAAGCGCGGCGCGAAGTCGTCGATGACCACCTCCTCGAGCCGCTGCCACAGGCGCCGGTTGAGATTGGGCCGCTGGGGGGTGATGTTCGACATCAGAAAGGTGTCGCGCTGCGCGCTGCGGCCGTAGTTGGCGGCGATCGCGTAGTTGGGCGCCAGATGCCCGCGGTCGTAGCCGCTGCGCAGATAGTCGTCGGGCGCCACCGGCCACAGCGTGCGCCAGTCGCGCCGGAAGTCCGGGCGCTCGCCGATATGCACGCCCTCGGCGACGGGATGCAGCTGATAGCCGACCCACAGCGGGCTCGCCCGCAGGTCCGACCAGCCCAGCAGCACCCCCTGGTTGCGCAGCACCCGATGCAGCGCCAGCCAGTCGGTGGCCTGCCGCTCGGGCAGCCCCATCCACACCAGGCGCTCGCGGACATCGCGCTCCTGCCAGTACCACAGGCCGCTGGCCACGACCACGAAGACCAGCGCAACGGCGAGGCGCCGGGCACCCCGCCCGGCCCAGTCGAGGACGTCGTCGATCACGCGGCGGCCTCGGACGAGGCCATCATCCGGCCCTGGGGCATCACCTCACAGCCCCACGCTGAACATCGTCTCCAGATCGTGGCGGGAATGCACCTGCAGCGCATTGAGGGTCTCGGTCTCGCGAACCCCCTCGACCTGAGTCAGGCGCCCGGTGACCAGGTCGGCCAGCGTCTCGAAGTCCCGGGTCCGGGCGATGGCCACCAGATCGTAGCGGCCACAGGTGGAATAGACTTCACTGATCCCCGGAACCTCGGCCAGACGCTCGGCGACGGCCTTGATGCGGCCCTTTTCGGCGTTGATCAGAATCACGGCGTTCTGCATGGCTCTCCTCCCTGCCTGAATGCGACCGGTGAGCCGACGGCTCACGTTGGCGGCAGTATATCAGCGCAGATCACCCCGCGGCAGCGTCGCCGGCCTCCAGCGCCAGCAACCGACGCTTGAGCGATGCACCACCCGGCCAGCTACCCGGGCCGCCGGTGGTCACCAGGCGATGGCAAGGCACCAGCAACGGCAGGGGATTGGCCGCCACCGCCCGGGTCACCGTGATGACCGCCACGTCGTCGCCCAGCCGTCGCGCCAGCTCGCCATAGGTTCGCGTCGTGCCGTAGGGAATGCGCCGCACCGCCGCCCAGACCTCACGTTGCGCCTGACTGCCATGGGGCGCAATATCGACACTGAACTGACGCCGCCGCCCGGCCAGATAGGCCAGTATTTCATCGCGCGCCCTGGCCAGAGCCGTATCGTCGTGCTCCCACCCCGGCTCGATACGCTCGGTATCGAAGCGCAGGTGGCGAATGCCGGCCTCGTCGCCGGCCAGCAGCAGATCGCCGAGCGGGCTGGAAAATGTCGTGAAACGCATGAGGCCTCCTGTTCCTCCGGCAACCGCCCGCTCTCGGGCAATGGCGCATGACTCGCCAAAAGTGTATACACTTTTGCCAGGAAAAATGTATACACTTTGACTAGGGTATGAAGAAGGAGGCCTGAACCTCCCCCGCAGTTCGGCATCCCGGCTGCGTAAAAAACGACAGGCGCCCCGCGCCAGGCACGTGACCGCCTTCCGCTCGCACCGGGCGGGAAAACATTCGGCAACCCTAACGCTGACCAACGAGGAGCTACCATGGCCGACCAAAATCGCCGCGACTTCATCCGCCACAGCCTGCTCGGCCTCGCCGCCCTGCCACTGGGCGCCGGCATTCTGTCACAACGGGCTCTCGCCCAGGAACTGCCGCCTCTGGACCCGAGCAACCCGCAGGCCAAGGCGCTCAACTATGTCACCGAAGCCAGTCAGGCCAGCGACAACCCCGCCTACTCGAAGGGCGAGAAGTGCGCCAACTGCATGTTCTTCAAGGAGGCCAACAACGGCTGCCAGCTGTTCCCGCAGAACAGCGTCGCCCCGGGTGGCTGGTGCCAATCCTGGACCAAGAAGGGCTGAACCTCGCCGGGGCGCCGCCATGGCGCCCCGGCACTCACTCGTCATATCAGCCGCGACCTTCAAGGTCGGCCGGCAGCGGCCACTGGTAGCGGCGCACCACTTCCTCGCCTTCCATCGACAGCAGCTTGACCGGGAAGCCCCACAACTGATGCAGGTGACGCAGCACCGGGTAGACGCTCTTGGCCAGCGGCCGCCGCCGATCCTGCACATGGTGCAGCGTCAGGGAGCGGTCACCTCGAATGTCGGCCTCCCAGACCTGAATATTGGGCTCGCGCACCGATAGCGCGTACTGGGTCGACAGCGCCTCGCGGATACGCCGGTAGCCACGCTCGTTGTGGATCGCCTCGATGGTCAGCATCTCATCCTGGTCGTCGTCGACCAGAGTGAACAGCTTGAGATCGCGGATCACCTTGGGCGACAGGAACTGCTGGATGAACGACTCGTCCTTGAAGTTGCGCATGGCGAAGTGCAGCGTCTCCAGCCAGTCGCTGCCGGCGATGTCGGGGAACCACTCGCGGTCCTCGGCGGTGGGCTCCTGACAGATGCGCTTGATGTCGCTGTACATCGCGAAGCCCAGCGCATAGGGGTTGATGCCGTTGAAGTAGGGGCTGTCGAAGCTTTGCTGGCTGACCACCGCGGTGTGCGACTGCAGGAATTCGAGGATCACGCCCTCGTCGACCAGCCCCTCGTCATACAGCCGGTTCATGAGCGTGTAGTGCCAGAAGGTCGCCCAGCCCTCGTTCATCACCTGGGTCTGGCGCTGCGGGTAGAAGTACTGGGCGAGCTTGCGGACGATACGCACGATCTCGCGCTGCCAGGGCTCGAGCAGTGGCGCGTTCTTCTCGATGAAGTAGAGCAGGTTCTCCTGGGGCTCGGCCGGGTAGCGCCCGTACTGATGCAGGCCGAGCGGATCCTCCTCGTCATGCTCCGGGCCATGCGCGGGGCGATGCTCGGGAATCGTGCTCCACAGCAGGTTGACCTGCGACTGCAAGTACTCGGCACGCTCGGCCTGACGCCGCGCTTCCTCCTCGGCGGAAATCGGTGACGGGCGCTTGTAGCGATCGACGCCATAGTTCTGCAGCGCATGGCAGGCATCGAGCAGTTGCTCCACGGCGGCAACGCCGTGGCGCTCCTCGCATTCGGAAACGTACCGGCGGGCGAACACCAGATAGTCGACGATCGCCGAGGCGTCGGTCCAGGTACGGAACAGGTAGTTGCCCTTGAAGAAGGAATTGTGGCCATAGCAGGCATGCGCCATGACCAGCACCTGCATCATCAGGGTGTTCTCTTCCATGAGATAGGCGATGCAGGGGTCGGAATTGATCACCAGCTCGTAGGCCAGCCCCATCTGGCCGCGCCGATAGGCCTGCTCCACGGCCAGGAACTGCTTGCCGAACGACCAGTGATGATAGCCGATCGGCATGCCCACGCTGGCATAGGCATCCATCATCTGCTCGGAGGTGATGATCTCGATCTGATTGGGATAGGTGTCCAGCCGATACTCGTCGGCCAGGCGGGCGATCTCCCGCTCGTAGGCCGTGAGTGTCTCGAAGTTCCAGTCCGAGCCGGTGGCAATGGGCTTGCGTCGGGTCATGATGCTGCCTCCTGGGCCGAGCTCAGTGCTCGGCGCGACGCCGGAAGAGTTCACGGAACACCGGATAGATGTCCCCTGCCTCGACGATCTGCCGCATGGCGAAACGCTGGGGAAACTCGGCCTGCACGCTCTCGTACTCCTCCCACAGCGCCTGGTGGGCGTGGGGGGTGATCTCCACGTAGGTGAAGTACTGCAGGCGCGGCATCAGGGACTTGACCAGCAGCTCCCGGCAGGTGGTGGAATCGTCGTCCCAGTTGTCGCCGTCCGAGGCCTGGGCGACGTACAGGTTCCACTGGTGCGCTGGATAGCGGTCGCGGATGATCTCGTCGACCAGGGTGAGCGCACTGGAGACGATGGTACCGCCGGTCTCGCGGGAGTAGAAGAACTCCTCCTCGTCGACCTCCTTGGCCGCGGTGTGGTGGCGCACGAAGACCAGCTCGACCTTCTCGTAGTTGCGCTCGAGAAAGAGGTAGAGCAGCAGGAAGAAGCGCTTGGCGATGTCCTTGTGCGACTGGGTCATCGACCCGGAGACATCCATCACGCAGAACATCACCGCCTTGTTCGACGGCTGCGGCTGGTTGATCAGGTTGTTGTAGCGCAGGTCATAGGTGTCGATGAACGGCACCGCGTCGAGGCGCTTCTCGAGCCGCTCGATCTCGGCCTTGAGCTCGGCGATGCGCGCCGGGTTGCGCAGCACCGGGTCCTTGCGCTCCTCCGCCTCGAGCGCCTCGGTCGCCTCGCGCAGGGCTCGCTTGATCGGCGCCCGCATGGCGATGCGCCGCGCCTGGGCCTCGCGCATCGAGCGCACGATGTTGATGCGCGCCGGCACCCCCTCGCGGGCAATTCCGGCCCGCACCGGGCGCACCTCCTCGAGGTCGAGCAGCGCCTTGCGCTCCAGGTGCGGCAGCTCGAGGCCGTCGAAGACGAAATCGAGGAATTCCTCGCGGGTCAGCGAGAAGGCGAACTCGTCCATGCCCTCGCCCTGGTTCGAGGCGCTGCCCTCGCCGGCCCCGCCACCGCCGCCCCCGCCGGGGCGGCGCAGCCGGTCGCCCTCGACGAATTCCTTGTTGCCGGGGCTGACCACGGTACGCTTGCCGCCGGGGCCATGCTGGAAGACCGGCTCGGAGATGTCACGAGCCGGGATGGAGACCTTCTCGCCGCGCTCCATGTCGGTGATCGAGCGCTTGTTGACGGCCTCCTCCACCGAGCGCTTGATGTGGGTGCGATAGCGATCCAGGAAGCGCTGTCGATTGACCTCGCTCTTGTGGCGGTCGTTGAGCCGCCGATCGATGAAATAGCTCATGCCTGCCTCCCTCCGGGAGTCTCGGGGGCACTGGCCGCCGGACATCGCCTGCCGTGTCCGGCCGACCGGACCGCCGGGGCGCGGGTGATACCGCCGTCCGCGCCCCGGGCGGGAAGGCTCAGTGCGACTTGCGCACGCGCAGGTACCATTCGGAGAGCAGGCGCACCTGCTTCTCGGTATAGCCCCGCTCGACCATCCGGGCGACGAAGTCCTCGTGCTTGCGCTTGTCGGCCTCCGAGGCCTTGGCGTTGAACGAGATGACCGGCAGCAGCTCCTCGGTGTTGGCGAACATCTTCTGCTCGATCACGCCCTTGAGCTTCTCGTAGGACTGCCAGCTGGGGTTCATGCCGTTGTTCTGGGCCCGCGCCCGCAGCACGAAGTTGACCACCTCGTGGCGGAAGTCCTTGGGATTGGAGATTCCCGCCGGCTTCTCGATCTTCTCCATCTCCTCGTTGAGGGCCTGACGGTCGAACATGTGGCCGGTCTCGGGGTCACGGTACTCCTGGTCCTGGATCCAGAAGTCGGCATAGGTCACGTAGCGGTCGAAGATGTTCTGGCCGTACTCGCTGTAGGACTCGAGGTAGGCGGTCTGGATCTCCTTGCCGATGAAGTCGACGTAGCGCGGCGCCAGGTACTCCTTGATGAAGCGCAGGTAGCGTTCGTGGGTCTCCTTGGGCAGCTGCTCGTGCTCCAGGCGCTGCTCGAGCACGTAGAGCAGGTGCACCGGGTTGGCGGCGACCTCGTGGGTGTCGAAATTGAACACCTTGGAGAGGATCTTGAAGGCGAAACGCGTGGACAGCCCGTCCATGCCCTCGTCAACCCCGGCGGCATCGCGGTACTCCTGGATCGACTTGGCCTTGGGATCGGTGTCCTTGAGGTTCTCGCCGTCGTAGACCCGCATCTTGGAGTAGATGCTGGAGTTCTCCGGCTCCTTGAGCCGCGAGAGCACCGAGAACTGGGCGAGCAGGCGCAGGGTGTCCGGCGCGCAGGGCGCCTCGGCCAGCGAGGAATGCTCGAGCAGCTTCTGGTAGATCTTGATCTCCTCGGAGACCCGCAGGCAGTAGGGCACCTTGACGATGTAGACGCGGTCCAGGAAGGCCTCGTTGTTGCGATTGTTGCGGAACTGCTGCCACTCGCTCTCGTTGGAGTGGGCGAGGATGACGCCGTCGAAGGGAATCGCCCCCATGCCCTCGGTGGGGTTGTAGTTGCCCTCCTGGGTCGCGGTCAGCAACGGATGGAGCACCTTGATCGGTGCCTTGAACATCTCGACGAATTCCATCAGTCCCTGGTTGGCCTTGCACAGCCCGCCGGAGAAGCTGTAGGCGTCCGGGTCATCCTGGGAGTAGAGCTCGAGCTGGCGGATGTCGACCTTGCCGACCAGCGAGGAGATGTCCTGGTTGTTCTCGTCGCCGGGCTCGGTCTTGGAGACCGCGATCTGGTTGAGCCGCGAGGGATGCAGACGCACCACGCGGAACTGCGAGATATCGCCGCCGTACTCCTTGAGGCGCTTGGCCGCCCAGGGCGACATCACGCTCTTCAGGTAGCGCCGCGGAATGCCGTACTCCTTCTCGAGCTGCTCGCCGTCCTCCTCGGGGGAAAACAGCCCCAGCGGCGATTCGAAGACCGGGGACCCCTTGATGGCGTAGAAGGGCACCTTCTCCATCAGCAGCTTGAGCCGCTCGGCCAGCGACGACTTGCCGCCGCCCACCGGGCCCAGCAGGTAGAGGATCTGCTTGCGCTCCTCGAGCCCCTGGGCGGCGTGACGGAAGTAGGCGACGATCTGCTCGATCGCCTCCTCCATGCCGTAGAACTCGAAGAATGCGGGATAGCGACGGATGACCTTGTTGGTGAAGATGCGGGACAGGCGCGGGTCCTTCGACGTGTCGATGACCTCGGGCTCGCCGATGGCTTTCAACATGCGCTCCGCGGCGCTGGCATAGGCACCGGGGTCCGTGCGGCACAGTTCCAGGTACTCCTGAAGACTCATCTCTTCCTGCTGAACCTGCTCGTAGCGGCTCTGCACATGGTCGAAGATACTCATTGAGGCCTCCTTGAATCGCGACACCCGGTCGCCGACAACCGTCTGGGTTTTCCGGGCTGGCGTAATGATCAGCGTAGACGGATAAACGACTGACGATGGAGAGCTTGCCATGAGGTCTTTCAACGCAACCGCGCGGTGCTCCTCTTTTCAGGGTATGAGCGCGAACGCCGCGATTGGTTCGATCACGGCGCGGAAAAAACTCGCGAACGGCATCGATCTGTCAGCGATCGAGCGCCATCCGGATATCGCTCAGCAGGCCGTCGAGCAGTTCGGTGGTGGTGTTCCAGGCGCACACGAAGCGCGCCCCGCCGGCTCCGATGAAGGTATAGAAGGTCCAGCCCTGGTCCCGCAGGTGCTTGAGGACCGCCGGCGGCAGCTCCACGAACACGCTGTTGGCCTGGGCGGGGAACATCAGGCGCGCGCCGGGCAGCCCCTCGAGACCGTCCGCCAGGTAACGGGCCATGGCGTTGGCGTGAACGGCATTGTCGAGCCAGGCCCCGGACTCCAGCAGCCCCAGCCAGGGTGCGGCAATGAACCGCATCTTGGAGGCCAGCTGGCCGGCCTGCTTGCAGCGGTAGTCGAAGTCCTCGGCCAGCTCGCGATTGAAGAACACCACCGCCTCGCCCATCGGCAGGCCGTTCTTGGTGCCGGAAAAGCACAACACGTCGACGCCGGCCTGCCAGGTCAGCTCGGCCGGCGAGGCCTCGAGCGCGGCACAGGCGTTGGCGAAGCGCGCGCCGTCCATGTGCAGGCGCAGGTCGTGCTTGTCGGCCATGGCGCGGATGCCGAGCAGCTCATCGCGGGTGTAGACAGTCCCCACCTCGGTGGCCTGGGTGATCGACACCACCTTCGGCTTGGGGTAGTGGATGTCGCGGCGCCGGGTGACCAGGCGCTCGATGCCCTCGGGCGCCAGCTTGCCGTGCTCGCCGCTGGCGGTGAGCAGCTTGGCACCGTTGGAGAAGAACTCCGGGCCGCCGCACTCGTCGGTCTCGATGTGCGCCAGCTCGTGACAGATCACGCTGTGATAGCTCCGGCCCATGGCGGCCAGGGCCAGCGAGTTGGCCGCCGTGCCGTTGAAGACGAAGAAGACGTCGCAGTCGTAATCGAACAGGGTGCGGAAGCGGTCGGCCGCCCGCTGGGTCCAGGCATCGTTGCCGTAGGCGAGATCATCGCAGCGGTTGGCATCGAGCAGGTATTCCAGCGCCTCCGGGCAGATGCCGGAGGTGTTGTCGCTGGCCAGGAAACGCGGCGAGCAGTCGGGGGGCATGGCGGGGTCCTCTCGCGAGACTGTTGTTGTTGGCGAACGCGACCGGGTGCCATCGCGTCCGGCTGTCGGCGTGGATCGCACGCCGTTGGGGCCCGTTGAGACTCCCCCGCGAGCCGCGCCGGGAATCTCAACAGGCCCCAGTCTAGCACCCCGCCCGACGGGAAAAAGCGCGCCGTCAGAGGATGGCGGCGAGGCGCGTTCCCTGGTCGATGGCGCGCTTGGCATCCAGCTCGGCGGCCTTCTCGGCCCCGCCGATCACGTGCACCTCGGTGCCGGCCCCGTGCAGCGGCGCGAGCAGCTCGACCACCGACTCCTGACCGGCACAGATCACCACGCTGTCGACGGCCAGCAACCGTTCCTCGCCGGCAACGCGCAGGCGCAGGCCGCCGTCCTCGATGCCCCGATACTCGCAGCCGGCGAGCATCTCGACGCCGCGATGACGCAAGGCCGCCCGATGCACCCAGCCGGTGGTGGTGCCCAGGCCCTTGCCGGGCTTCGAGGTCTTGCGCTGCAGCAGGGTGACCCGACGCGGCACCGCCGGCGCCACCGGCGGCTGCAGCCCGCCCGGCTCGCTGACGGCGAGATCCACGCCCCACTCCGCGCACCATGCCTCGCGGTCGAGCGCCGGGTGTCCGGCATGGGTCAGCAGCTCGGCGACGTCGAAGCCGATGCCCCCGGCGCCGATGATCGCCACACGCCGGCCGACACGCTCGGGGTGGCGGATTGCGGTCGGGTAGTCGAGCACCATCGGGTGATCGATGCCCGGCAGGTCGAGCGCGCGCGGACGCACGCCGGTGGCCAGCACCACGGCATCGAAACCCGCCAGCCGTTCCGCCTCGACCGGAGTGTTCAGGCACAGCTCGACGCCGTGGCGCTCGAGCATCACCCGGTAGTAGCGCAGCGTCTCGGCGAACTCTTCCTTGCCGGGAATGCGCCGGGCGAAATTGAACTGGCCGCCGATCTCGTCCTCGCGCTCGAAGAGCATGACACGATGGCCGCGCTGCGCGGCGCTCACCGCGCAGGCCAGCCCCGCCGGTCCGGCCCCGACCACGGCGATCGCGCGCGGCGTCGTCACCGGCGTCAGGTTCAGTTCCGTCTCGTGACAGGCACGCGGGTTGACCAGGCACGAGGTGAGCCGGCCCTGGAAGGTATGGTCGAGACATGCCTGGTTGCAGGCGATGCAGGTATTGATCGCCCCGTCATCGCCCTGCCCGGCCTTGGCCAGCCATTCGGGATCGGCCAGGAAGGGACGCGCCATCGACACCATGTCGGCGACGCCCTCGGCGAGCAGGCGCTCGGCGACATCGGGCATGTTGATGCGGTTGGTGGTGATCAGGGGAATCGTCAGCTCGGCCTTCATGCGCCGGGTGACCTCGCTGAACACGGCGCGCGGCACGCTGGTAACGATGGTCGGCACCCGCGCCTCGTGCCAGCCGATGCCGGTGTTGATCAGGTTCGCCCCCGCCGTCTCGATGGCGCGACCCAGCGCCACCACCTCCTGCCAGGTACTGCCCTCCTCGACCAGATCGATCATCGACAGCCGGAAGATGACCAGGAAGTCCGGACCCAGCGCCGCGCGAATGCGCTCGACGATCGCCACCGGGAAGCGGATGCGGTTGGCGAAGTCGCCGCCCCATGCATCGTCACGCTGATTGGTGCGCCGACAGATGAACTGGTTGATCAGGTAGCCTTCGGAGCCCATCACCTCGACGCCGTCGTAGCCGGCCTCGCGGGCCAGCCGGGCGCAGTTGACGTAATCGTCGATGGTCCGCTCCACCTCCTCGGCGGTCAGCGCCCGCGGCGGATAGGGGTTGATCGGCGCCTGGATCGGCGAGGGCGCGACCAGTGCCGGCGAGTAGGCGTAGCGCCCGGCATGCAGGATCTGCAGGCAGATGTGCCCGCCCTCGGCATGCACGGCCTCGGTCACCCCGCGGTGCCGGTCGATCTCCGCGGCATCGGTGAGCCTGGCCGCGCCGTGGAAGACCGCGCCCTCGGCATTGGGCGCGATGCCGCCGGTGACGATCAGCGACACCCCGGCCCGCGCGCGCTCGGCATAGAAGGTCGCCAGCCGTGCGAAACCCTCGGGCGCTTCCTCCAGGTTGGTGTGCATGGACCCCATCAGCACCCGGTTGGGCAGGGTCAGCGGGCCGACGGCGAGCGGCCGGAAGAGATACGGGTAGCGGGCGGTCACGGCGGGGCCTCCGAAACATCGGTGATCGGGCAGATTCCAAACAATCGTTTGAACGAGTGTACTCCGTCACTCGAATCACGCAACGTCGAAGGCCGCCTCGACCAGCCGTGCCGCCATGCCGATTCCACTCGGACACGCACCCGCGAACCGATACCGACGCCACAGGCGTCGCCGAGGAGCAACGAAAACGCACGAATATCAGGAGGCAGGAAACGCAAAACGACATCAACGCCCGGTCGACGGTATCGACAGGCGAATAGGTAACAGGCAGGAAACGCGAAGAGAGGGGACCCGGAAAGGGAATGGCGGACCGGACGGGACTCGAACCCGCGACCTCCGGCGTGACAGGCCGGCATTCTAACCGACTGAACTACCGGTCCGCATCTTTTTCGACGTGATTGGTGGGTGGTACTGGGTTCGAACCAGTGACCCCCAGCTTGTAAGGCTGGTGCTCTCCCGACTGAGCTAACCACCCGGTCACGTGGCGCTGCATTCTACAGGCCACCCGAGCAATGTCAACGCCTTTTGCGACCCGCTCCCAAGCTATCGTAGCTAGTGTTGTCGCCAAGGGCTGATCCGTCGACAGGTCTATGAGGGGGCGCTGTGAACCCATCCATGGGCGCTACCTACGCCATCCATGGCGTAGGACCCCCTCTTCGACCTATCCCCGGCGCCCTTTGCTAGAGCCAGCCGCAATTGCTTTGCGACCTGCACCGGCTCGGTTGTCGACGCGAAAGCTCGCCGGCGGGACAACCCCGCATTATCGCCCGACCCTCGCCATGGCAGGGACCACCCGATCCGCCGCCTCGTCGATCAGCGCCTGCCGGGTGCGCCCCGAGGCCTTGCGCGGGCGCCAGTCGTGCTCGCCGTCGGCGAGAAAGTGCACCTCGGCGCAGTCCGGCAGCGCATAGTCCTCGACCTCGTCACGCCGGCCGAACGGGTCCCGGTCGCCCTGCAGCACCAGGGTCGGGCAGGCCAGCCGCGGCCAGTGCGCGAGCCGTGTCCGCTCGGGCTTGCCGGGCGGATGAAAGGGATAGCTGCACAGCACCAGCCCTGGCGCGCCGTCCTCCGCCGCCAGCAGGCTGGCCACCCGGGCGCCCAGGGACTTGCCGCCCAACCACAGCGGGGCCTCGCCGAGCGGAGCCACTGCCGCACGCCAGGCGCGAAACTCTTCGACCAGCCGCTCGGCACGCGGCGGCGGCCGGCGGCGCTGCTCCGTGCGCATGCGCTGCAGGTAGGCGAACTCGAAGGCCAGCACCTGCACACCCCGCCCGGCCAGCGCCTCGCGCAGCGCGACCAGCATGGGCGCATCGTGACCGGCCCCGGCGCCGTGCGCCAGCAGCAGACGGCCGTGGCGCGGCTCGCCGCGGACGATCAGCGGCCCCAGCCCCGCAACGCTCTCTACGCGCTCTCGCGACGCGGGGGTCGGCGACGCGTCCTGCTTCGCTTTCATACTGTATCCATTCGTTGTATACATAAAATGTAGACAGCGACTATACTGCCGTGAGCGTATCCTCGACCCCGCCGGGCTTGATGGAGATCAGCGCAGGCGCCGAGCGCGCCGGGCATGCTCCGCATCCGGGTACGCCACCACCGCGCCAGATGGAAACTGACATGAGCCAAGCACTGGAACACCCAACCTATAATTACAAGGTCGTTCGCCAGTTCGCGATCATGACCGTGGTGTGGGGCATCCTGGGCATGAGCCTGGGGGTGCTCATCGCCGCCCAGCTGATCTGGCCCGAGCTCAACCTGGGGCTGCCCTGGACGAGCTTCGGCCGCCTGCGTCCCATGCACACCAACACCGTGATCTTCGCCTTCTCCGGCTCCGCGCTGATGGCCACCTCCTACTACGTGGTGCAGCGTACCTGCCAGGCGCGGCTGGTCTCCGACCGCCTGGCGGCCTTCACCTTCTGGGGCTGGCAGGCGGTGATCGTCTCCGGCCTGGTGACGCTCAACCTGGGCTGGAACACTTCCAAGGAGTACGCCGAGTTCGAGTGGCCCGTCGACCTGCTGCTGGCCGCAGTGTGGATCGCCTACGCCGCCGTCTTCCTGGGCACCATCCGCCGGCGCCGCACCTCGCACATCTACGTCGCCAACTGGTTCTATGCCGGCTTCATCCTCACCATCGGCGTGCTGCACATCGTCAACTCGGCCGAGATCCCGGTGTCGCTGTCCAAGTCGTACTCGGCCTACGCCGGCGCGGTCGACGCCATGGCCCAGTGGTGGTACGGCCACAACGCCGTGGGCTTTCTGCTCACCGCCGGCTTCCTGGGCATGATGTACTACTTCGTGCCCAAGCAGGCCGGGCGGCCGATCTACTCCTACCGGCTGTCGATCGTGCATTTCTGGGCACTGATCACTACCTACATGTGGGCCGGCGCCCACCACCTGCACTATACCGCCCTGCCCGACTGGGCGCAGTCGCTGGGCATGGTGATGTCGATCATCCTGCTGGCGCCCTCGTGGGGCGGCATGATCAACGGCATGATGACGCTCTCCGGCGCCTGGCATAAGCTGCGCACCGACCCCATCCTGCGCTTTCTGGTCGTCGCCCTGTCGTTCTACGGCATGTCAACTTTCGAGGGCCCGATGATGGCGGTGAAGACCGTCAACGCCCTGTCCCACTACACCGACTGGACCATCGGCCACGTCCACTCCGGCGCACTGGGCTGGGTGGCGATGATCACCATCGGCTCGCTCTATCACCTGTTCCCGCGCCTCTACGGGCAGCAGGAAATGTACTCGGTGAAGCTGATCGCCGTGCACTTCTGGATGGCGACCATCGGCACGGTGCTCTACATCACCGCGATGTGGGTCAACGGCGTCCTGCAGGGGCTGATGTGGCGCGCCGTCAACGACGACGGCACGCTGATGTACACCTTCATCGACACCCTCGAGGCCAGCCATGCCGGCTACGTGGTGCGCTGGATCGGCGGCGGCTTCTTCCTCGGCGGCATGCTGCTGATGGCCTACAACGTCGCCATGACCGTCCGCGGCGGCGCTCGCGACGCCCAGCCCGCCGCCCGAACCGCCTGAACCAACGGGGACGCCGAGACGCATGAAACACGAGATCGTTGAAAAGAACGTCGGCCTGCTCGCCGTGCTGATCCTGGTGGTGATCAGCCTCGGCGGCCTGGCCGAGATCGTCCCGCTGTTCTTCCAGAAGGAGACGACCCAGCCCGTGGAGGGGCTCGAGCCGCTGCCCGCCCTGGCGCTGGAGGGCCGCGACATCTACATCCGCGAAGGCTGCAACAACTGCCACTCGCAGATGATCCGCCCGTTCCGCGCCGAGACCGAGCGCTACGGCCACTACAGCGTGGCCGGCGAGTTCGTCTACGACCATCCCTTCCTGTGGGGCTCCAAGCGCACCGGGCCGGACCTGGCGCGGGTCGGCGGCCGCTACAGCGACGAGTGGCATCGCGCGCACCTCTACAATCCCCGCGACGTGGTACCCGAGTCGATCATGCCGGCCTACCCCTGGCTGTTCGACGACACCCTGGACGGCGCGCACACCGCCGACAAGATGCGCGCCCTGCGCGAGCTCGGCGTGCCCTACCGCGACGAGCAGATCGCCGGCGCGCGGGATGCCGTGCAGGGCAAGAAGGAGATCACCGCGCTGGTGGCCTACCTCCAGCAACTGGGTACCGTCATCGAGGACAGGCGCTGAGTCATGGATATCGGAACCTTCCGCGGCGTGATGACGCTGCTGATCATGATCGCCTTCCTGGGCGTGGTGGCCTGGGCCTTCTCCCGGCGCCGCAAGGACGACTTCGACGAGGCCAGCCGGCTGCCCTTCGCCGATGACGACGAAGAACCGCCCCGGGCACGGGACAAGCAGGAGGACAACGACGCATGAACGACCTGTGGGGCAACGCCCTGTCCGACTTCTGGAGCGGCTGGATCATCGTCATCACCCTGGGCACCATCGCCTTCTGCGCCTGGGTGCTGTTCGGCAACCGCAAGACCGACAAGCGCCCCGACGCCCGGGGCAACGTCGAGACCACCGGCCACAGCGCCGACGGCATCGACGAGTACGACAATCCGCTGCCGCGCTGGTGGTTCATCCTGTTCATCGGCACCCTGATCTTCGCGCTGGGCTACCTGGCACTCTACCCGGGCCTGGGCAACTTCCGCGGCCTGCTGGGCTGGACCCAGGAAGGCCAGTGGCAGGCCGAGATGGAGCGGGCCGAGGCGCGCTACGCACCGATCTTCGAACGCTACCGGCAGACCGCGATTCCCGAGCTGGCCAAGGATGACGAGGCCATGCGCATCGCCGAACGGCTCTATCTCAACAACTGCGCCGCCTGCCACGGCTCCGACGCCAGGGGTGGCTTCGGCTATCCGAACCACACCGACGATGCCTGGCTCTACGGCGGCTCGCCCCAGGCGATCACCCAAAGCATCGCCCAGGGGCGTGGCGGCGTGATGCCGGCCTGGAACCAGCTCGGCGACGACAACCTGCGCAATCTGGCCAATTATGTCGCCAGCCTGTCCGGCGCCGAGCATGACCGCACCCGTGCTGCCAAGGGCAAGGCGCTGTTCTCGGCAACCTGCATCGGCTGCCATGGCGTCGACGCCACCGGCAACCCCGCCCTCGGTGCGCCGGACCTTACCGATGACGCCTGGCTCTACCGCCATCCCGGCCAGCCGGTGCGCGAAGCCGTGCTGGACACCCTGCATCAGGGGCGCAAGGGCCACATGCCGGCGCAGGCGCCGTTCCTCGGCCAGGACAAGGTGCACCTGGTGGCTGCGTACATCTACAGCCTGACCCATTGATCGAACGGCGGGGCGCGCACCGATCGCTCGACAGTCGAGGGGGTTTCATGACCGACAGGATACCGCTCCACGACGCCACGACCCGCGTCTCGCTCTACGCCAGGCGCGAGCCGATCCACGTGCGCGCCGTCAAGGGCCGCTTCCAGCGGCTGCGGCGCGCCCTCGACTGGCTGCTGCTGGCGCTCTACGCGGGCCTGCCCTGGCTGACCTGGGACGGCCGCCAGGCGGTGTGGTTCGACATCCCCGCGCGCCAGTTCCACGTCTTCGCCACCACCTTCTACCCCCAGGACGCCACCCTGCTCGCCTGGCTGCTGATCCTCGGCGCCTTCGGCCTGTTCCTGGTCACGGTGGTCGCCGGGCGGGTGTGGTGCGGCTACGCCTGTCCGCAGAGCGTGTGGACCTGGCTGTTCATCTGGGTCGAACAACGCCTGGAAGGCTCGCGCCATCGGCGCATCCGCCAGAGCGCCGGCCCACTGGACGCCGCCGCCCGCGGACGCAAGCTTGCCAAGCACGCCATCTGGCTGCTCATCGCCCTGGCCACCGGGGTGACCTTCGTCGGCTACTTCACGCCGATCCGCACCCTGATCACGGACCTCGCCGGCGCCGACGTCGGCGGCTGGGCGCTGTTCTGGACCGGGTTCTTCACGCTGTTCACCTACCTCAACGCCGGCTGGCTGCGCGAGCAGGTCTGCCTCTACATGTGCCCCTACGCCCGCTTCCAGTCGGTGATGTTCGACAAGGACACGCTGATCGTCTCCTACGACGCCGCCCGGGGCGAGCCGCGCACGGTCGGCCGACGCCGCGCCTTGGCCGCGGACGCGACGCCGGGCGACTGCATCGACTGCCAGCGCTGCGTGCAGGTCTGCCCCACCGGCATCGACATCCGCGACGGCCTGCAGTACGCCTGCCTGGGTTGCGCGGCCTGCATCGATGCCTGCGACGAGGTCATGGATCGCACGGGCCGACCCCGCGGGCTGATCCGCTACACCACCGAGCACGCCCTCGGGGGACGCCCCACACGCTGGCTGCGCCCGCGCCTGATCGGCTACCTGGCGGCGCTGCTGGCCATGGTGGCACTGCTGGCCTGGCAGCTGACCGCCCGGGTGCCGCTCGACGCCGACCTCGAGCGCGACCGCCACCAGCTCTACGACGTCACCGCCGGGGGCGGCATCCGCAATGCCTACACGCTCCGGGTACGCAACATGGACACCCAGGCCCATCGCTACCGGCTCGCCCTGCGCGGCATCGACGGCCTGCACCTGAGCGACACCCGGCACCTCACGCTCGCCCCCGGCGCCAGCCGCAGCCTGGCGCTGTCGATCGTCGCCCCCACCGCTTCGCTGGGCGCCCCCAGCCAGGCGTTCAGCCTCGCGATCATCGCCGTCGATGCCCCCCACATCAGCCTGACCAAGGAAGCCCGCTTCCTGGGACCGGCAAGGAGATGACCATGCCCCCCCCGGTACGCCCCTGGTACAAGGAATTCTGGCCCTGGTTCCTGCTCGGCATCCTGGCCATGGCGGTGATCATGGGCACCACCACCCTGGTGATGTCGATCACCAGCTTCGACGGCATGGTGGTGGACAACTATTACAAGAAGGGCCTGGCCATCAACCGGGTGCTGGAGCAGGACAAGACGGCACGTGAGCTGGGCCAGCGCGCTCGGTTGCGCATCGACGACGTCACCGGCGACGTCACCGTGACCCTCGAGGGCGACGCCCGTCCCGAGCGCCTGCGCCTCGCCCTGCTGTTCCCCACCCAGGGCGGGCGTGACCGGCACATCACGCTGCGCCGGCTGCGCGGCGGGCACTACAGCGGGCAGCTGCCCAGCGCGCTGCGCTATCGCTGGTACGTGCAGCTGCACCCGGACGTGGCCGAGCCCGCCTGGCGGCTCACCGGCGAGATCCGCCTGCCCCAGACCCGGGCGCAGTGGCTGGCCCCCCATGCGGAGGCGCCATGACCGGGGCGGCGGCCACGCCCTGCTTTCACTGCGGCGCGCCGGTCCCGGCCGGGGCCCCCTGGCGGGTCCACGTCGACGACACCCCGCGGCCCCTGTGCTGCCCCGGCTGCGAGGCCGTCGCCCGGGCCATCATCGCCGGCGGCCTGGATGGCTACTACCGCTTTCGCACCCGGCTGCCCGAGCGCCCCGACACCGGCCGCCGCGCCCGGCCGGAGACCTGGCGGGTCTTCGACGACCCCGAGCTGCAGGCCGATTTCCTGCACCCGCTCGACGCCGAACGGGCGGCCGTCACCCTGGCGGTGGAGGGCATCACCTGCGCGGCCTGCGCCTGGCTGATCGAGCACCGCCTCAACGCCCTCGACGGCGTGACGCGCAGCGCGGTCAACCTCAGTCACCATCGTCTGTACCTGGAGTGGGATCGCCGCCACCTGGCGCTGTCGCGGATCCTCGCCGAGCTCGCGTCGATCGGCTACCCGGCCCAGCCCTACATGCCCGACGCAGCCCAGCAGCACCAGCAGCACGAGGAGCGCCGGGCAGCGCGCCGCCTGATCGTCGCCGCCATCGCCATGATGCAGGTGATGATGTTCTCGATCCCGCATTACATCGCCGGCGACGGCGGCATGAGTGCCCACTTCCAGGCCCTCTTCAACGCCCTGTCGCTGGCCCTGGCCACCCTGGTGGTGGGCTACTGCGCCCGGCCCTTCCTGCGCGGCGCCTGGCGCGACCTGCGCAGTCGTCACCTGGGCATGGACGTGCCGGTCACGCTGGCCATTCTGGGGGCCTATCTGGCCAGCGCTTACGGCGTCGCCACCGGCGGGCCGGTCTACTTCGACTCGGTGACCATGTTCACCGCGCTGCTGCTGGGCAGCCGCTATCTCGAGATGCGCGCCCGTCATCGCCACGGCCGCAGCGGCAATGCCCTGGCCGGGGTGCTGCCGCGCAGCGCGCTGCGCCTCGATGCCGCCGGCCGAGAGCAGGTCGTGCCCGCCACACGGCTCGTGGCCGGTGATCGCATTCGCGTGCTCCCCGGCGAGGGCGTGCCGGTCGATGGCGTGATTCTCGACGGCGCCTCGAGCCTCGACGAGGCCCTGCTGACCGGCGAGTCGCAGCCCGTGTCCCGCGGCCCTGGCGAGGCCGTCACCGGCGGCAGCCTCAACCTCGACGCCGCCCTGACCGTGCGCGTCACCCACGCCGCCCGCACCTCGCGGGCCACCGAGATCCTCGCCCTCACCGACCGCGCGTTCAGCGAACGCCCACGCCTGCTGGACACCGCCGCCCGGCTGGCGCACCGCTTCGTCATCGGCGTGCTGCTGATCGCGCTGGGCGTGGCCCTGGCCTGGCTGGCGATCGACCCCTCGCGGGCGCTGTGGGTGACGATCTCGGTGCTGGTGGTCACCTGCCCCTGCGCCCTGGCGCTGGCCATGCCCGCCGCCCTGTCCGCCTGCCACGGCCGGCTGCGTCGACGGGGGGTGCTGCTCACCCGCGCCGATGCCATCGAGCACCTGGCCGACGCCACCCGGGTCATCTTCGACAAGACCGGCACCCTGACCCGGGGGCGCCCGCGGCTCGCCGAGACGCACCCTCTCGCCGCGGGGCTCGACGCCGCCCGGGCCCGGGCGCTGGCTGCCGCGCTTGAGGCCCACTCCGAGCACCCCATCGCCCACGCCTTCGCGCCCTACCGCGTTCCCGGCACGACCGCGTGCGGCGTCACCCGCCAGGCGGCGGGCAGCCTGAGCGGCGAGGTGGCGGGCCGCGCCCTGCGGCTGGGACGCGCCGACGCCGTCATGGACGCCCCGCCCGCGCCACCGGCCGGCGACGGCCAATGGTTGCTGCTGGCCGAGTCGACGACCCCGCTGGCCTGGTTCCGGCTCGAGGACACCCTGCGCGACGGCGCCGAGCACGCCGTCGCCGCGCTCCAGGACGCCGGGCTTGCCGTGGAACTGCTCTCCGGCGACGATACCCCCGCCGTGGCCGCCCTGGCCCGCCGGCTGGGCGTGACCGACTGGCAGGGCCGGGCCACCCCGGAGGCCAAGCTGGCCCATGTGCAGGCCCGGCAGGCCGCCGGCGAACGGGTGATCATGGTCGGTGACGGCATCAACGACGCCCCGGTGCTCGCCGCCGCCGATGTTTCGCTGGCGATGAACGAGGCCACCGACCTCGCCCGCACGCGCGCCGACGGCGTGCTGCTGACCCCGCGCCTGGGGCGGCTGGCCGAGGCCGTGACGCTGGCGCGCCGGACCCGGCGGCTGATCCGCCAGAACCTCGCCTGGGCGCTGGGCTACAATCTCTGCGCGCTGCCGCTGGCCGCCACCGGTCTGGTACCGCCCTGGGCGGCCGCGCTGGGCATGGCGGGCAGCTCGCTGGTGGTGGTGGGCAATGCCCTGCGTCTCGGCCGTGACGCCGCCACCCCGCTCTCCGACCCCGAGGAGGCCGCACCATGAGCATCCTGTATCTGCTGATTCCACTGTCGCTGCTGCTGCTGGGGCTGGCCGTGTGGGCCTTCTTCTGGGCGGTGCGCTCGGGCCAGTTCGATGACCTGGAAGGCCCCGCGTATCGCATCCTGTTCGATGATGACGAGGGCGACCTGCCGGGTACCCGCCAGCGCCGACACGACGGCATGCCCGACCCGGCTCCGCAGGAAGATGACGCCCACCAGGGGCCGCGTCAGGACCCGCCAGCATGATGCCCCCGGCCACCCCCGACCTGCCGCCGCTGGCCGCCGCCTTCATGGTGGGGCTGCTCGGCGGCGCCCACTGCATCGGCATGTGCGGCGGCATCATGAGTGCACTGAGCTTCGCCGTGCCGCCCAGCCTGCGCAGTCCGCTGCGCCTGGGCGGACTACTGCTCGGCTACAACCTGGGGCGCATCGCCAGCTACATGCTGGCCGGGGCGCTGATCGCCACGCTGGGCGGCTGGATCGGCGACGGCGTCCCCCGGGCCCGCTTCGTGCTGCAGGGCCTGGCCATCGCGCTGCTGGTGATGATGGCGCTCTACCTGGCCGGCTGGTGGCGCGGGCTGACCCGCCTGGAAGCCGGCGGGCGCCACCTGTGGCGCCACCTGGAGCCCATCGGTCGGCGCCTGATGCCGGTGGTGCATGTGCCCCGGGCCGTGGCGCTGGGCGCGATCTGGGGCTGGCTGCCCTGCGGGCTGGTCTACTCGATGCTGGCCTGGAGCCTGGCCGCCGGCGGCGGCTGGCACGGCGCGCTGCTGATGGGCGCCTTCGGGCTGGGCACCCTGCCGGCGCTGCTGGTCACCGGCGCCGCCGCCCACCGGCTGACCCGGCTGGTCCGCCACCCGCTGGGCCGGACCCTGGCCGCCCTGCTGCTGCTGGGCTTTGCGCTGTGGCAGTTATGGGGGCTGGTCGCCGCCATGACGGGCCACCATGCGCCCGCCGCTTGACGCAGGTCAGGCGCCCGCCGGGTACGGCGGCGTAGCATGACACTGTCGTTTCCGGTTCGAGAGTCCGTCATGTCCGCCATCGCCGTCGATCCCCCCGTTGCCGCCGCCCGCGAAGCCGAGCTGATTCGCCGCTATGCGCACGCGGGGCCGCGCTATACCTCCTACCCGACCGCGCTGGACTTCTCGCCGGCGTTCGGCGCCGAGGATTACATCGAGGCGCTGACCCGCAGCAATGCCTCGGGGCGGCCGCTGTCGCTCTACGTGCATATCCCGTTCTGCCGCCGGATCTGCTTCTACTGCGCCTGCAACAAGATCGCCACCAAGGACACCTCGCTGAGCGAAGGCTACCTGAGCCGCCTGGATCGCGAGATGGTGCTGACCTCGCGCCACCTCGACACCGGCCGCGAGGTGCGCCAGCTGCACTGGGGCGGCGGCACGCCGACCTTCCTGACCCTGGGCCAGATGAGCGACCTGATCGACCGCCTGCACGCCCGCTTCGGGCTGTCCAGCGCGGCCGATCGCGACTATGCCATCGAGATCGATCCGCGCGAGGCCGATGTGCTCACCCTGCGCCACCTGCAGGCGCTGGGCTTCAACCGCATCAGCCTCGGCGTGCAGGACCTGGATCCCGAGGTGCAGCGTGCCATCAACCGCGTGCAGCCGCGCCAGCTGACCGAGAACCTGGTCGAGGAGGCGCACCGGCTGGGGTTCCACTCGCTCAATCTCGACCTGATCCTCGGCCTGCCGCACCAGACCCGCACCACCTTCGCCGACACCCTGGAGCAGGTCATCGCCATGGCCCCGGCGCGGCTGTCGATCTTCAACTACGCCCACCTGCCGGAGCGCTTCAAGCCCCAGCGGCGCATCGACGCCGGTGCCCTGCCGGCTCCCGAGGAGAAGCTGGCCATGCTCATGGACACCCGGGAGCGGCTGGATGCGGCCGGCTACGTGCACATCGGCCTGGACCATTTCGCCCGCCCCGACGACAGCCTGGCCGTCGCCCAGCGCGAGGGGCGGCTGCATCGCAACTTCCAGGGCTACACCACCCACGGCGAATGCGACCTGGTGGGGCTGGGCGTCTCGGCGATCAGCCACCTCGACGACTGCTACGCCCAGAACCCGGTGCGCCTGGACGACTACGAGGCCGCCCTGGACGCCGGCCGCCTGCCCACCGCCCGGGGTCTGCGCCGTACCGCCGACGACCGCCTGCGCGCCTTCGTGATTCAGCGCCTGATGTGCGACCTGGCACTGGATCTGGACGCCGTCGGCGAGCGTTTCGGCCTCGACGCCGCGGCCTGTCTGGCCGACTCGCTGCGCGCCCTGGCGCCGGCCGAGCGCGACGGCCTGATCACGCGCCACGGCAACCGGCTCGCGGTCACGCCGCTGGGCCGGCTGCTGGTGCGCCACCTGGCGATGGCCTTCGATACTCGCACCAGCGGTCACCAGGGTCGCCACTCCCGGATTCTCTAACAGCAAACTTTAATGAATCCCTCATCGATTATTGCCCCGCATAGGGACTACCATAGGGAAAGAGTCTTGATCGTTCGGGAGACCCACATGGCGAGTCACGCCCTTCACGCCCGCCGCCCCCGGCTGCAGGAAGCCCGCTGCCAGACCTGCAGCCTGAGTTCCCTGTGCCTGCCGCTGGCGCTGGAATTCAACCAGATGGACCGCTTCGAGGCGATCATCCAGCGCCGTGCGCCGCTCAAGAAAGGCGAGGCGCTGCTGCGCCAGGGGGATGCCTTCACCAGCGTCTTCGCGGTGCGCTCGGGGAGTCTCAAGCAGATTACCAGCGAGGGCGACGGCGAGGACCAGCTGACCAACTTCTACCTGCCCAGCGAGCTCGTGGGGCTCGACGGCATCGACGAGAAGCACTATCCCGGCAGTATCATCGCCCTGGAGACCACCACGGTCTGCGAGATCCCCTTCGATCGCCTCGACCAGCTCTCCGAGACACTGCCGGAGCTGCGCAACCAGCTCTACCGCAGCATGAGCAAGGAGCTGCGCGACGACCGCCGCATGCTGCGCCTGCTGTCGCGCAAGACCGCCGACGAGCGCCTGGCGAGCTTCATCGTCAACCTGTCGTCGCGCTTCCGCCGCCGTGGCTACTCGCCCTACAGCTTCCGCCTGTCGATGGCCCGCGCCGATATCGGCAACTACCTGGGCCTGGCGGTGGAGACCGTCAGCCGCATCATCGGCCGTTTCCAGCAGCACAAGCTGGTGGACGTGCAGGGCCGCGAGGTGCACATCCTCGACCTCGACGCCCTGGAGGCCCTGGCGGCCGGCGATCACGAGCACTGAGCCGGCGCGCATTGCGCGCCGCGGTTCAGGCCTCCCGGGCCAGCAGGTCGAACGCCTCGATGCGCGAGGCGTTCAACCGCTGCTGCTTCGCCTCGAGCCCCGCGAAGTCGAACAGCTCACGATCGGCGAGCTGCGACGGCGCGACGTTGGTCACCGCCTTGAACATCGTCTCCAGTCGCCCGGGGTGCGTCTTCTCCCACTCGGCGAGCATCTCCTTGACCACCTGACGCTGCAGGTTGGGCTGCGAGCCGCACAGGTTGCAGGGAATGATCGGGAATTCCATCAGCCGTGCGAACTCGGCGATGTCGGCCTCGCGGCAGTAGGCGAGCGGGCGGATGACGATGTTCTTGCCGTCGTCGGATAGCAGCTTGGGCGGCATCGCCTTGAGGCTGCCGCCGTAGAACATGTTGAGGAACAGCGTCTCGAGGATGTCCTCGCGATGGTGGCCCAGCGCCACCTTGGTCGCGCCGATCTCCTCGGCGAAGCCGTACAGCGAGCCGCGCCGCAGTCGCGAGCACAACGCACAGGTGGTCTTGCCCTCCGGCGTCTTCTCCTTGACCACCGAATAGGTATCACGCTCGAGGATGTGATAGTCGACCCCGATGCCGTCGAGGTAGTTCGGCAGGACGTGCTCGGGGAAGCCGGGCTGCTTCTGGTCCAGGTTGACCGCCACCAGCGAGAAGTTCACCGGCGCATTGCGCTGCAGGTTGCGCAGGATTTCCAGCATGGTGTAGGAATCCTTGCCGCCCGACAGGCAGACCATCACCTTGTCGCCCTCGCCGATCATGCCGTAGTCGATGATGGCGTTGCCGACCTGGCGACGCAGGCGTTTCTGCAGCTTGTTGAACTCGCGTTTCTGGGTACCGGTAAGTGCTTGCATGGGAAAGGCGACACGCGGGGAAATGGAAGGCGCGCCTATGCTACCACCCCCTCCGGTCAGTTGCGACGCCCGTGGCGCGGCGTCACGCGCCCTGCAGCACCAGCAGATAGCGCAGCGCCACACCCAGCGACAGCAGCACCACCCCGGCCCGCTGCAGGTGCGTTTCCTGGCGGGTCAGCACCAGCCGGCGCTCCCAGAACAGCACCACGCTGCGCAGCTCGTGGGTGCGACGGGCGTACCTCGCGCACACGAACAGCACCAGGCCCAGCCCCGCGAACAGACACAGATTCTGCAACTCCAGCACCCGAATTCTCCTTCCTTTTTATTGGTTGATTGTCGGCCCCCCACGCCCGTCCCTAGACGGCCTCGCAGGCCCCCTGCTTCAGGCGGACATACATCAGCGCGGTGGTCACCGCATCCCCGAGCGCGGTATGGCGCTGCATCAGCGGTACCTTCAGCGACCGGGCGACACTCTCGAACGCCATGTGCGGCTCGACCTGCGGCTGGGTGCGCCGCATCCGGCGACGATACGCCTGGGCCAGGTCGACGGTGGCGTTGGGCAGGTCGAAGCCGAAGCGCGGCCGCAGGTGGCGGTTGATCACCGCGATGTCGAAGTCCACGCACCAGCCCAGCAGCGGCCGATTGCCGATGAAGTCGAGCAGCGCCTCCAGCGCCTCGTCCACCGGCAGGCCGTCGTTGAGATCCACGCCGCGCAGCCCGTGGATCTTGATCGAGTCGGCACCGAGGCTCGCCGGGCGCTGCAGGCGCAGGTCCAGCGCCCCGCTGGTCAGCACCCGATCGCCCTTGATGCAGACGGCCGCCAGCGACACCAGCTCGGCGGTGCGCGGGTCGAGTCCGGTGGTCTCGCAGTCGATGGCCACCAGCTCGTCGCCGGTGTACGGGTTGAACAGCCAGCCGTAACGCCCGTTGATCTGACGACGGCGGTCGGCCGCCCGGCGCAGGGATCGCAGCATCACGAATACTCCAGATGAAAGCGGTACGACAGGCGCTGCTTGAACTCCTTGACCAGGTGCAGCGCCTCGCGCAGCAGGTCACGCTCCAGCGTCGACAGCCGCTGGACCACCACCAGGTTGGCGTCGTCCTCGGGCCTTGCATGGCCCTCGAGCCGGGCCAGCTGCTGGTTGAGACGCAGCTCGGCGAACAGCGACAGCGCCTCGCCGAGATCCGCGGCGAACTCGGCCTCCAGGCGGCCGTCGGCCACCAGGGCATCGAGCCGGGCCAGGGTCGAGGTGGCCCGGATGCGCCGCTCGAGCGCCAGGGTTCGTACTCCGTGGACGATCGGGAAGATCCCGCCCTTCTTGATGTCGATGCCGTGCGTCGGCCGCTTGAGCGAGCCGAACAGCGTCAGCGGCGTGGAGAAACTCAGCACCGGACGGGCGAAGTGCGACAGCAGCAGCTCGTCGTGGGAACAGCGCGCGAACAGTGCCTCGCGCAGCGACTCGAGCAGGGCCGGGTTGCCGGCCGCGGCGTGCGCGTCGAGCAGGATGGCCAGGTTCATCAGCGCCTCGCCGTCGCGCCGCTCGGCCCAGCGGCCGATGCGCTGTCGCCAGCCGCCGAGGCTGTCCACCCACTGCGGGTTGCTGACCATGATGTTGCCCGGACAGCGCGGATAGCCCAGCGTCAGCAGCCGCTCGATGAACCGGTTCATCTGCTCGGCGCGCCCGGGCCAGTCGGCGCCGTCGGCGACAATCAGGCCGTTGTCCTGGTCGGTCTTGAGAATCTGTTCGCCGCGCCCCTCGCTGCCCATCACCATCAGGCAGCTGTCCCGGTGGTGCGCGGCCGGCACCGTCAGGTCGAAGGCCTTGCTGATGATCCGTCCGTTGAGCGCCGCCAGCAGCTCCATGGCGAAGCGCAGCTTGACGCCCTGGGCCATGAGCGCCTTGACCAGTCCCGGCAGGCGCGCACTGGCACGCGCCAGGGCATCGAGGTCCTCGGCCTGCTCCAGCTCCAGGCTGACCGTGTAGGAGCGGCTCGAGAAGAAGCTCAGCACGTCGGTCAGCTCGACCACGCCCACCGGCTGCTCGTCCTCGACCACCACCACCCGCTCCACCTCGTGGCGGGTCATGACGATCAGCGCCTGGAACAGATAGTCGTCGGGGCGCACGGTGATCAGCGGGAAGTGAGCCACGCCCAGCACGGCGGCGTGACGGTCGAGCGACTGGCCGATCAGCGCGTCGAGCAGATCGGTCTTGGTCAGCATGCCGTGACGCCCCGCCGCCGCCACCAGCAGGCTGTCGGCACCGGTCTCGCGCAGCCGCGAGGCGGCCTCGGCGATGCTGGCGTCGGCGTCGATCAGGCGCGGCTCGCGCATGCATTCGGCGACCCGCGCCAGCATGAAGCCGGCCATGGTGATGCCTCCCGCCGTGCGACGCTCGGCGAGCAGGCGAGTCTTGTCGGTCAGGCTCTGGCGGAAGTAGTCGGCGAAGGCCGGATGCTCGCGGCACAGCGTCTCGAACAGGGCACGCGGCAGCAGATAGCACAGGCTCTCCTGCTCGGCGATGAAGCGATAGCGGCTCTGGCCGTTGAGGATGCTGATCGCGCCGAACAGGTCGCCGGCGGTGTAATGGCCGATCCGCTCGGAGGTCGCCGCGTCCAGTTCGGCGACCTCTCCCTTGTGGATGAGGAAGACGTATTCGCCGGGCTGGCCGGCATCGAGGATGATCTCGTCGGTGTCATAGTAGGCCAGGTCGACACCGCCACGGACACGTTGCCGCCCCGCCTCGTCGAGCAGCGAGAACGGTGCCTGCGAGAGATCGATGTCGACCATCATGTCGCCCTCGTCGTGACGGCCTCGCCCCGCCGGCAACCCCCGGCAGGCGAGCCATTGAATCAATCACCCTGGCCTTCGTCGAACCGGGACTGCCTCGACAGGCTTCCGACACAACGAGGCCTCGGAAGGGCGAGCGGGGAATGCCGGCGTCACCGCCACCCGGGTCTCGACAGGGCCGCCGCAAGTTCATGGCATCTTCAGAACGTATCGCGACATCCACGACACCCAACCTAGAATACCAGCTTATCGTCTTTCAAATGAACATAGACCAATGTTCTATCAGCACCTTGCGTTAGACTATTTGCCTACCCCGAAACGGCTATACCATCGTTCTATGCTCAGCCCCCTTTCAAAGACCCACCGCCGAAAACGACACCCAACCATTTGATAAAAAACAGAAAATTGAAAACGTTTTTTCACCCTTTCATTTTATAATACCAAAGTATGGGATTTTATTTTTTCCGACTGTTGACCACTATTGCCTACGCAACCGGACACCGCGACCCTTTCCGAGTTCCATGAAAAACACAGGTTTCATGACAGCGGAAAACGCTTCCCGTCGCGACAATAAACAAGACCGCCAGGGAGACCTTTTCTTGGCATGAATCGTCACTATTCTGACGCTCCATTGCCATCCAATGGTCGAGAGCAAATGGCATGACGAGCAAGGAGAGCCAGGTTCCCCGCCGGACCTGAATTCCCCTCGAGGCCATATCTTCCTAATTACAAGCACGCGGAGAGCACCACCATGGCAGAAGAAAAAAGCAACGCGGAGGCCTACTGGAAGGCCAACCTTCGCCTGATCACCGGCTGCCTGATCGTCTGGGCACTGGTGTCCTACGGCTTCGCCATCCTGCTGCGCCCCATGCTGGCCGGCATCCCTGTCGGCGGCACCGACCTGGGCTTCTGGTTCGCCCAGCAGGGTTCCATCCTGACGTTCATTGGCCTGATCTTCTTCTACGCCTGGAAGATGAACCGGCTGGACAAGCAATACGGACTCGGGGAGTAAGCCAGCATGAGTCAGTTCGCGATCAACGTTCTCTTCGTCGGCGCTTCCTTTGCCCTCTACATCGGCATCGCCATCTGGGCCAAGGCCGGGTCGACCAAGGACTTCTACGTCGCCGGGGGCGGTGTGCACCCGGTCACCAACGGCATGGCGATCGGCGCCGACTGGATGTCGGCGGCCTCGTTCATCTCCATGGCCGGCCTCATCGCCGCCGGCGGCTACGCCAACTCCACCTTCCTGATGGGCTGGACGGGCGGCTACGTGCTGCTGGCCATGCTGCTGGCCCCCTACCTGCGCAAGTTCGGCAAGTTCACGGTGCCGGAATTCATCGGTGACCGCTTCTACAGTCGCACGGCGCGCATGGTGGCGGTGGTCTGTTTGATCGTGGCCTCGGTGACCTACGTCATCGGCCAGATGGCCGGTGCCGGCGTGGCCTTCTCGCGCTTCCTGGAAGTCGACGCGACCACCGGTCTGATCATCGCCGCCATCGTGGTGTTCTTCTATTCGGTGCTGGGCGGCATGAAGGGCATCACCTACACCCAGGTGGCCCAGTACATCGTGCTGATCATCGCCTACACCATTCCGGCGGTGTTCATCTCGCTGCAACTGACCGACAACCCGATACCGGCACTGGGTCTGTTCTCCGACCACACCGCCTCCGGCGAGCCGCTGCTGTCCAAGCTCAACGAGGTGGTCACCGCGCTGGGCTTCAACTCCTACACGGGCATGGTCGACAACAAGCTCAACATGGTGCTGTTCACCCTGTCGCTGATGATCGGTACCGCCGGCCTGCCCCACGTCATCATGCGCTTCTTCACCGTGCCCAAGGTGGCCGACGCGCGCTGGTCCGCCGGCTGGGCGCTGGTGTTCATCGGCCTGCTCTACCTGACCGCGCCGGCCGTGGCCTCCATGGCACGCCTGAACCTGATGACCACCATCTACCCGGAGATGGCCGGCCAGGTCGAGAACTACGACGCCGCGGCCGCCGATTCCATCGCCTACGCGGATCGTCCCAACTGGATCCGCACCTGGGAGGAGACCGGACTGATCACCTTCGAGGACAAGAACAACGACGGCAAGATCCAGTTCTACAACCCGTCCGCCGACTTCTCCGACCGCGGCTGGAAGGGCAACGAGCTGACCGTCAACAACGACATCCTGGTGCTGGCCAACCCGGAAATCGCCAACCTGCCCGGCTGGGTGATCGGCCTGATCGCCGCAGGCGGTCTGGCGGCGGCGCTGTCCACCGCGGCCGGGCTGCTTCTGGCGATCTCCTCGGCGATCAGCCACGACCTGATCAAGGGGGCGATCAACCCCAGGATCACCGAGAAGGGCGAGCTGCTGGCGGCGCGCATCTCGATGTCGGTGGCCATCGTCGTCGCCACCTATCTGGGCGCCAATCCTCCGGGCTTCGCCGCCCAGGTGGTGGCCCTGGCCTTCGGCATCGCCGCCGCCTCGCTGTTCCCGGTGCTGATGATGGGGATCTTCTCCAAGCGGGTGAACAACAAGGGCGCCATCGCCGGGATGCTTACCGGCCTGCTCTTCACCCTGGTGTACATCTTCGTCTACAAGGGCTGGTTCTTCATTCCCGGCACCAACAACCTGGCGGACACCCCGGCCAACTGGGTGCTGGGTATCTCGCCGCTGTCGATCGGTGCCGTGGGCGCGATCATCAACTTCGCCGTGGCCTACATCGTCTCCAATGCGAGCGAGCAACCGCCGCAGGAGATCCAGGACCTGGTGGAAAGCGTGCGCTATCCCAAGGGTGCTGGTGGCGCCGTCGACCACTGAGCCATAATGGCCTCCGGCCCGGCTGGCCCGGGCCGCGGGATCACACTTCATCGGGCTTCCTGCGGGAAGCCCGTTTGCGTCTTGACAAGGGAACGACATGCTTTGGCAACTGATCGCGGCGATCTTCGCCGGTCTCGGCGCCGCGGGGATCGGCCTGATCCTGCGACAACTCAGCGGCAAGCGCCTGCCGCGCTGGATCGTGCCGGCGCTGGGCGGGCTGGGGATGCTCGCCTACCAGATCCACTACGAATACACCTGGTTCGACAACAAGCAGGCCCGGCTGCCGGCATCCGCGCAGGTAATCTCCAGGCAGGATGAACAGATGTTCTGGCGCCCCTGGACCTACCTCGCCCCGCTGACCACCGGCTTCGACGTCATCGACCACGACAACCTCGTCACCCGGCACGCGGACGGTGCGCGTCTCGTCGAGTTCATCCTCTACCACTTCGAGCGCCAGCCGGCCGATCAGGTCTCGCACCGCCGCTATCTGCTCAACTGCGAGGCCCGGGACCTGGTGCCTCTGGCCGACGAGACCCGCCAGCCGCTGACCCAGTCGCTGCGTCACCTCGAGCGTTCGGCGCCGCTCTACCGGGCCGTCTGTAGGGGCACCTGAGCCCCGAAACCATGACTGCCCTCGTGGCAGGCATTCCCCTAGAATGGCGGCAAACCAAGGGGGAGTGCTCATGTTTGCTGGCTGGCTGCTGATCGCCGTCTCGCTGTGTTACATCGCCATCCTGTTCCTGATCGCATGGCGCGGCGACCGGCATGCCCGTCGCCACGGCCCGGCGAGCCGTCGCCCGGTGATCTACAGCCTGGCGCTGGCCATCTACTGCACCTCGTGGACCTACTACGGCGCCGTGGGTCAGGCCGCCACCTCCGGCTGGTCGTTCGCCAGCATCTTCATCGGCCCGCTGCTGACCTTCGGGCTGTTCTGGCCGGTGCTGGCCAAGATGATCCGCATCGCCAAGCGCCAGAACGTCACCTCGATCGCCGACTTCATCGCCTCGCGCTACGGCAAGACCCAGTCGCTGGCGGCGTTCGCCAGCCTGGTGGCGCTGATCGGCACCCTGCCCTACATCGCCCTGCAGCTGAAGGCGGTGTCGTCGGCCTTCACGGTGCTCACCGCGTCCACCGACGTCACCCGGGCGCCGCTGTTCGCCGACACGGCCTTCTATGTCGCCGTGGTGATGGCGCTGTTCGCGATCCTCTTCGGTACTCGCCACACCGACGCCACCGAGCACCACGAAGGACTCATCCACGCCATCGCCTTCGAGTCGGTGGTCAAGCTGGGCGCCTTCCTGGCGCTGGGCGCCTACGTCACCTGGGGGGTGTTCGACGGCCTCGGCGACGTGCTCGGACGCGCTGATCACTACCTGCAGCTGGAACGGCAGCTCACCGAGCAGGACTTCGGCCAGAGCTTCTGGGCCCAGACCCTGCTGGCGATGCTGGCGGTGTTCTGCCTGCCCCGTCAGTTTCACGTCACCGTGGTCGAGAACACCCACCGCGACGACGCCGCCCGCGCGCGCTGGCTGTTCCCCCTCTACCTGGTGGCCTTCGGCTTCTTCGTGCTGCCGCTGGCCGCCGCCGGCCTGACCCTGTTTCCCGACGGCACCATCGAGCCGGACACCTTCGTGCTGGCCCTGCCCATCGCCCTGGACAGCGACTGGCTATCGCTTGCCACCTTCATCGGCGGCTTCTCGGCGGCCACCGGCATGGTGATCGTCGCCACCGTGGCGGTGTCGATCATGATCTCCAACGAGATCGTCATCCCGCTGCTGTTCCGGCTGCGCTGGTTCGACACCAAGGCCCGCGACTACGGCCGGCTGGTGCTGCGCGCGCGTCGGGTGACCATCGTGGTGATCCTGGCGCTGGCCTACGTCTTCTACCAGCTGATCGCCGAATTCAGCTCGCTGGCCTCCACCGGCATGCTCTCCTTCGCCGCCGCCGCCCAGTTCGCCCCGGCGCTGATCGGCGGGCTGTACTGGAAGCGCGGCAACCGCCTGGGCGTGATCGTGGGCATGAACCTGGGGTTCGCGATCTGGGCCTACACCCTGCTGCTGCCGGCGCTGATGAAGGCCGGGGTGGTGCCCGGCGAGTGGCTGGCCGGCGGCCCCTTCGGCATCGACTGGCTGTCCCCCGCGCAGCTGTTCGGGCTGAGCGTGGGCAGCCCCTTCACCCACGGCGTGATGCTGTCGCTGGGCGCCAACCTGATCGGCTACATCTTCGTCTCCCAGGTCACCCCGCAGCGGGTGGTCGAGCGCATCCAGGCCTCGCTGTTCGTCGACAGCGTCGAGACCCGCCAGACCTCGGTCAACCGGCCCTGGACCGGCGCCACCACGGTGGGCGATCTCAAGGTGCTGTGCGAGCGCTTCCTGAGCGCCGACCAGGTCGAACGCGCCTTCGACGACTTCGCGCGACGCAACGGCAAGACCCTGGACTACAACGCCCGCGCCTCGATCGACGTCATCCAGTTCACCGAGCGCTTCCTGGCCTCGGTGCTGGGCGCCTCCTCGGCGCGCATCGTCGTCAACTCGGCGCTGCAGGGGCGCGGCATCGGCATCTCGGACGTGATCTCGATCGTCGACGAGGCCTCCCAGGTGCTCGAGTTCAACCGCGCCCTGCTGCAGGCGACCATCGAGAACATCAACCAGGGCATCAGCGTGGTCGACCAGAACCTGCGCCTGGTGGTGTGGAACCAGCGCTACCTGGAGCTGTTCCGCTTCCCCGATCATCTGATCCGGGTCGGCGCGCCCTTCGACAAGGTGCTGCGCTACAACGCCCACAACGGCGAGTACGGTCCCGGCGATCCCGAGGAGCACGTCGAGCTGCTGATGGACAACATCCGCCAGGGCCATCCGCACCGCTACGTGCGCTACCGCCAGGACGGGACCGTGCTCGAGGTCCAGGGCAACCCGATGCCCGGCGGCGGCTTCGTCTACACCTACCAGGACATCACCCAGCAGAAGCGCACCGAGGAAGCGCTGATCCGCTCCGAGAACAACATCCGCATCTACACCGACAACGTGCCGGCGCTGATCGCCTACTTCGACAAGGAGTGCCGCTACCTCTTCACCAACCGCGCCTACGAACAGGTCTTCCACGTCGACCGCAACGAGGTGATCGGCAAGCGCGTGGAGAACGTCATGCCGGCCACCGTGGCCCGCGAGCGCGCGCCCTGGATGCGCCGTGCCCTGGACGGCGAACGGGTCAGCTTCGAGATCTCCCTGGACGACGGCGACGGCGGCGTCCGCTACATGCTGGTCACCTACACGCCGCACTTCGGCGACAGCGGCGCGATCCTCGGCTTCTTCGCCCTCTATCAGGACATCACCGAGCGCCGGCTGGCCGAGATCGCCCTGAAGGAGACCAACGAGAACCTCGAGGAGCGCGTGCGCGAGCGTACCCAGGCGCTGTCCGAGGCCAACGCCGCCCTGCGCCAGGAGAACCGCGTGCGCGCCGAGGCCGAGCAGGCCCTGCGCCAGGCCAAGCAGGTCGCCGAGGACGCCAACGCCTCGAAGACCCGCTTCCTCGCCGCCGCCAGCCATGACCTGCTGCAGCCGCTCAATGCCGCACGCCTGTTCACCTCGGCGCTCTCCCAGGAGTCGCTCGACGACGACCACCGGCGCACCATCGGGCATATCGACAACTCGCTGCAGGCCGCCGAGGAACTGCTCGGCACCCTGCTCGACATCTCCAAGCTCGACGCCGGCGCTCTGACGCCGCGGCGCAGCCAGTTCGCCCTGGCCGACATCTTCCGCCCGCTGCGTGCCGAGTTCGAGGTGATGGCCGAAGAGCGCGGGCTCGACCTGGACGTGGTGCCCACCACCTGCTGGGTGGACAGCGACGCCCAGATGCTGCGACGCATCGTGCAGAACTTTCTCTCCAACGCCCTGCGCTACACCCAGCAGGGCCGCGTGCTGCTGGGCTGCCGGCGTCACGGCCGGCGGCTGTCGATCGAGGTCTGGGACACCGGCCCGGGCATCCCCGCCGCCAAGCAGGCGGAGATCTTCCAGGAGTTCCGCCGCCTCGACCAGGCCTCGCGCCACAAGGAGAGCGAGAAGGGGCTGGGGCTGGGGCTGTCGATCGCCGACCGCATGAGCCGCGTGCTCGACCATCCGATCCGGGTGCGCTCCTGGGAGGGCGTGGGTACCGTCTTTTCCGTCGACGTGCCGGTGGTCGAGGCCGGGGAGGCGGCCAGCGCATCGACCGAGCCCGCCGCGCGGCGCGCCGGCAACAAGCTCGAGGGCACGCGGATCGTCTGCATCGACAACGAGACGCTGATCCTCGAGGGCATGAAGGCGATGCTCACCGGCTGGGGCTGCGAGGTGTTCACGGCCACCTCGATCGGCGGGGCCAAGTCGATCCTGCGCCATCTCGACGCCGACCCGGACGCGATCCTCGCCGACTACCATCTCGACAACGAGGTCACCGGGCTGATGGCGCTGGAAGCCCTGCTCGAGCGCTGCCAGGGGCCGGTGCCCGGCATCGTGATCACCGCCGACCGCACCGAGGAGGTCGCCGAGGCGATCAAGCGCGGCGGCTACCAGCTGCTGCTCAAGCCGGTGCGCCCGGCGGCGCTGCGCGCGCTGCTGACGCGCACCCTGCAGGCCAATCGCGCCGCCCGACAGACGCCCTGACGGCCATCGGTCCGATTGGGCAGGGCGCGAGACCCCGGTTACCCTGAAGACTCACGGTCAACCGGGGCGGCGGCATGGGTACCACGCTTTCCGACGACAGCCTGCGCGCCAGGGCGCGTCGCGCACTGGCCGGCCGGCCCCGGGGCTGGGGCTGGACGGTCTTCTTCGGCCCGGCGCTGATCGCCGCGGTCGCCTACATCGACCCCGGCAACTTCGCCACCAACATCGAGGCCGGCTCGCGCTACGGCTATGCGCTGCTGTGGGTGGTGCTCGCCGCCAACCTGATGGCGATGCTGATCCAGTCACTGTCGGCACGCCTGGGGCTGGCGACGGGCAGGAATCTTCCCGAGATGATCCGCGAGCGCTACCCGCGCCCGCTGGTCTGGTTCTACTGGATCCAGGCGGAGATCGTCGCCATCGCCACCGACCTGGCCGAGTTCCTGGGCGCGGCGCTGGCCTTCCACCTGCTCTTCGGCCTGACCCTGCTCGAGGGCGCCCTGCTCACCGGTGTCATCACCTACCTGACGCTGCTGCTCTACCGCTACGGCTTCCGCCTCATGGAGCTGATCATCGGCGCCATGATCCTGGCCGTGGCCAGCGGCTTCCTGCTGGAGATGCTGCTCGGCCGGCCGGCGCCGCGCCCCTTCCTCGAGGGCCTGCTGATTCCCGGCTTCCCCGACGGCTATGCCCTCTACCTGGCGGCCGGCATCCTCGGCGCCACGGTGATGCCCCACGTCATCTACCTGCACTCGGCGCTGCTGCAGCGGCGCATCCCGGCCGACGACGACGACCAGCGCCGTCGCCTGATGCGCTATTCCCGGCTCGATGTCATCGTCGGCATGGCCATCGCCGGGCTGATCAACCTGAGCATCCTGGCGCTGGCCGCGGCGGCCTTTCATGCCCAGGGGCGCACCGGCGTCGCCACCATCCGCGACAGCTACCAGCTGCTGGCCCCGATGCTCGGCCGGGAGCTGGCCAGCCACCTGTTCGGCGCCGCCCTGCTGCTGGCCGGCCTCTCCTCGTCGGTGGTCGGCACCCTCTCCGGCCAGGTGATCATGCAGGGGTTCGTGCGCTTCACCATCCCGCTGTGGCTGCGGCGCGTTGTCACCATGGCCCCGGCGATCGCGGTGATCCTGCTCGGCATCTCGGAGCAGCGCGCCCTGGTGGCCAGCCAGGTGATCCTGAGCTTCGGCATCCCCTTCGCGCTGATTCCGCTGCTGACCTTCACCGCCGACCGCCGGCTGATGGGCAACCTGGTCAACTCGCGGGCGATCACCCTGATCGGTGGCCTGGTCTGTGCGCTGATCATTGCCCTGAACGGCTATGTACTGGTCTTTTCCCTGCTGCCGCACTGACACGACGCCGTCACCGGGCCACAAACGACGACGCCGCCCCGGAGGGCGGCGTGCGCAGGACGACGAACCGATGGCGAGGCGTCAGGACTCGACCTTGGGCGGCTCCACCTCGAGCTTCTGGGCGGCGATCACCGCCTGGGTGCGCGAGTGGACCCCCAGCTTGCGGAGGATGGCCGTGACGTGCGCCTTGATGGTCGCCTCGCTGACGTTGAGCTCGAAGGCGATCTGCTTGTTGAGCAGCCCCTCGGTGAGCATGTTGAGCACCCGGAACTGCTGCGGGGTCAGCGACGCGATCGCCTCGGCGAAGCGGGTGTCCTCCTCGTCGGACTCGCCGATCGCCTTGGCGAGGTCTTCGGGCAGCCAGATCTCGCCGTCGAGGATCTCGCCGACCGCCTCGGCGATGACCGTCAGCGAGGCCGACTTGGGAATGAAGCCCGAGGCGCCGTAATCGATGGCGCGCCGCACCACATGCGGCTCGTCGCTGCCGGAGATCACCGCCACGGGAATTTCCGGGGTCTGACCACGCAGCTGGATCAGTCCCGAAAAGCCATGCGCGCCCGGCATGTGCAGATCGAGCAGGATCAGGTCGGCATCGGGATGCCGCGTCACCACCTCGGTGGTCGCCGCCATGGTATCGGATTCGACAATCTCGGCCTGCGGGGCAACCTGTCGCAACGCCTGGGTCAGGGCTGCTCGGAACAGCGGGTGATCATCGGCGACGATGAATTTCTGGGCAAAGGCCATTGAGTCTCCTCCGGATCCTCCTGCAGCGAGCTGCCGCGCCGGCGGGTCGACCCCAACGGCGCCAGGCTTGTCGCCTTTTCGTGTCTGGCATGTTACCCCATGCCCATGCCGTTTCCCAAGCGCCGTCATCCCCTGAGTCAAATACCGTTGATACCAAGAAAAAACCGGCCCTGCGGGCCGGCATAAAACGCCGGGGGTGGCGTGCGGCTGGCGTGCGCTCCCGCCCGCCGAGACAGGCGGACGGACGGGAAGAACACCACCACCGGCGGGACGATCAGCCCCGGTTGACGCGATTGTCGATCAGGTCCTCCACCACGCTGGGATCGGCCAGCGTGCTGGTATCGCCCAGCCCCTCGGTCTCGTTGGCGGCGATCTTGCGCAGGATGCGGCGCATGATCTTGCCCGAGCGGGTCTTGGGCAGGCTCGGCGCCCACTGGATCACGTCCGGGGAGGCGATGGGCCCGATGTCCTTGCGCACCCACTGGGTGAGCTCCTTCTTGAGCGCGTCGCTGGGCTCGTACTCGTCGCCCAGGGTGACGTAGATGTAGATGCCCTGCCCCTTGATGTCATGCGGGTAACCCACCACCGCGGCCTCGGCCACCGCCTCGTGGGCGACCAGCGAAGACTCGATCTCGGCGGTGCCCATGCGGTGACCGGAGACGTTGATGACGTCGTCGACGCGGCCGGTGATCCAGTAGTAGCCGTCCTCGTCGCGACGGCAGCCGTCACCGGTGAAGTACATGCCCTTGTAGGTGGAGAAGTAGGTCTGGATGAAGCGATCGTGGTTCTTCCAGATCGAGCGCGCCTGCCCCGGCCAGGAGTCGAGGATCACCAGGTTGCCCTCGGTCGCGCCCTCGAGGATGTTGCCCTCGCTGTCGACCAGCGCCGGCAGCACGCCGAAGAACGGGCGGGTGGCGGAACCGGGCTTGAGATCGATGGCGCCGGGCAGCGGCGCGATCATGATGCCGCCGGTCTCGGTCTGCCACCAGGTGTCGACGATCGGGCATTTCGAGTTGCCGATCACCCGGTAGAACCATTCCCAGGCCTCGGGGTTGATGGGCTCGCCCACCGAGCCCAGCACCCGCAGGCTGTCGCGCTTGCTGGAATCCATGACGTCGTCGCCGTGGGCCATCAGGGCCCGGATGGCGGTGGGCGAGGTGTAGAGGATCGCCACGTTGTGCTTGTCGATCACCTCGCCGAGGCGGCCGTGACTCGGATAGCTGGGCACGCCCTCGAACATCAGCGTGGTCGCGCCGTTGGCCAGCGGCCCGTAGACGATGTAGCTGTGGCCGGTCACCCAGCCGACGTCGGCGCTGCACCAGTAGACCTCGCCGTCCTTGTAGTCGAAGACGTACTGATGGGTCATCGCCGCGTGCAGCAGGTAGCCGCCGGAGGTGTGCTTGAGGCCCTTGGGCGTGCCGGTGGAACCGGAGGTATAGAGGATGAACAGCGGATCCTCGGCGTTCATGGTCTCGGCCGGGCACGTCTCGGCCTGGCCGTCGACCGTTTCGTGATACCAGACGTCGCGGCCGTCGTGCCAGTCGATGTCGCCGCCGGTGCGCTTGACCACCAGCACGTTGTCGACCACGTCGGTGCCGTCCCGGGTCAGGGCGGCATCGACGTTGTCCTTGAGCGGCACCCGCTTGCCACCGCGTACCGACTCGTCGGCGGTGATGACCAGCCTGGACTGGGCATCGATCACCCGCTGGGCCAGCGCATCCGGCGAGAAGCCGCCGAACACCACCGAGTGGATGGCGCCGATCCGCGCACAGGCCAGCATCGCCATGGCCGCCTCGGGAATCATCGGCATGTAGAGGGTGACGGTATCCCCCTTCTTGACGCCGAGCTCCTTGAAGGCATTGGCCAGCTGGCAGGTCCGGGCGTGCAGCTCGCGATAGGTGTAGGTCTTGCTCTCGCCGGGGTCGTCGCCCTCCCAGATGATCGCCGGCTGATCGCCCCGCGAGGCCAGGTGGCGATCCAGGCAGTTGGCGCTGACGTTGAGCTCGCCGTCCTCGAACCAGCGGATGTCCACGCTGTGGGTGTCGAAGACGGTATGCTTGATCTTGGTCGGGGCCTTGATCCAGTCGAGCCGCTTGGCCTGCTCCGCCCAGAAGCCTTCCGGGTCGTCGACCGACTGCTGGTACATCGACAGATACTTTTCCTTGTCCGCCCAGGCATTGGCGGCGAAGGCTTCGCTCACCGGATGGACGCGCTGCTGTTCGGTCATGTCGACCCCCTGTCCTGGAAACTGCGATGGTCGTGATCCGGACCCTGGCGGCCACGTGGCCGGCGACCCGAGATCGGCGAATAAAACGGTTCTTTCAGCATATACCCACAGCAGGCAGGGCTCCCAATTAGACATTGGTAGCAGCAATTTTCATTGCCATTTCAGAAACTTACCTGACACTCAAACGCTCGCCTCCGCAGCCGGCCGCAACCACTGTCGACAGTGTCGACAATAGTAGCGCTGACCGGCGGCGATACGGGCATGGCGTCGCGCCCCGAGATGGTGCTCGCGACAGTCGCAAGTGTAGCGGTAGGGCGCCGGGCTGGCCCGGCGGGTATCGAAGCCGTGGGTGACACGCGGATCGAGGCCGTAGAGACGACGCATCACCGTGCGCCACTCGTGACCGTGGGGGCGCACCCGGCGGCCCTCGTCCAGGTGACGCACCAGCCAGTGCGCCATCTCGTGGGGAATGATCTCGACGAAGAACGCCCGGCGATTCTCGGCGAGCAGCACCCGGTTGAGCCGCAGCCCGCCACGGCCGAAATGCGCCTGGCCGGCACTCTGGCCGCGCAGGTCGAACCACAGCGCCGGGCGCGGCAAGTCGGGATAGACCTCCCGGGCCAGCCGCCAGGCCGCCTCGACGCGCTCGGTGGCAGCCGCCTCGAGGGCCGCATGCGACAGCGAATCGAGCCAGGCGGCATCGGGAGCAGGGAGCGTCGGACCGGACATGGGATGCTAGAATGCCGTCCACGCCCGCGCGCGTCCAGCACACGCCGCCCGACTGGAGGAAACGACCCCGATGCCCGAAGCGCTGCCGCCCACACCCCTGCTCGACGACGACGAACTGGACCTGCTCGACGACTTCCTCGATTCCGAGCGCGCCGGCGAGGATGCCCTCGACCTCATCGGCGCCCATGGCTTTCTGGTCGCCCTGGCCGTGGCCCCCCGTGAGGTCCCCGCAACCCGCTGGGTCGGCGAGCTGTTCCACGGCGAGCCCGCCTTCACCGATGCCGCGGAGCGCGACACCCTCCTCGGCCTGCTCGAGCGCCTGCGCGACAACGCCATGGCCGCCCTCGAGCGCGGCCAGCTGCCCGAGCTGCCCTTCGAGCTGACCCTCGACGGCATCGCGCCGGAGGAGACGCCCATCGGCGACTGGTGCGCCGGCTTCATGGAAGGCGTGTTCCTCGACGAGAGCGCCTGGTTCGAGGGCGACGAGGAAGCCGCGGCCACCCTGCTGCTGCCGTTCATGGCGCTGTCGGGGCTGTTCGATGACGAGCCCGACATGGCCGACTTCGCCGGCCGCCCGGCCGACGCCGAACGCCTGGTGGCCCAGCTGCCGGAGCTGGTGCTCGACCTCTACCTGCACTATCGCGTGCCGCCCGAGACACCCAAGCCCAGGCCGCGCCCCAAGAAGCCCGCCGGGCGTGGCGGCAAGCGTCGCCGCTGAGCCAGCGCCGCTCAGCGCAGCCGCGTCACCCAGGCGTCCAGCGTCCCGTAGACCCATTCGCGCAGGCGCTGGCGTCGCGAACGCCGCGCCCACTGCGCGGGGCGGATCTCGACACTCTGCGCGAAGCTGCGCTCGAACAGCGCCGCCAGCGCCCCGGCGAAACGCGGGTCGACGATCTCCTGATTGGCCTCCAGATTCCACTGCAGGCTCCAGTGGTCGAAGTTGCACGAGCCGATGCTGGCCCAGTCGTCGGCCAGCGAGAACTTGGCGTGGATGAAGCGCGGCTGGAACTCGAAGATGCGCACTCCGGCGCGCAGCAGCCGGCCGTAGAAGCGCTGCCCGGCATAGCGGATGCCGGGATGGTCATGGGCGTCGCCGGGCAGCAGCAGGCGCACGTCGACGCCGCGCCGCGCCGCCCTGACCAGCCGCCGCCGGAGGCTCAGGGTGGGCACGAAGTAGGGCGTGCACAGCCAGATGCGCCGCTGGGCGTGGCCGAGCTGCTGGTGCAGCGACAGGCGGATCGCCTGGTAGCGGTAGCCCTGTCCCCAGACCACCCGCCCGCGCATGCCCTGATAGTCGGCCACCCGCGTGACGTCCAGCCTGAGCCGCTGCACCAGGCGCGGGTCGCCGCTGCCCCGCGACAGCGGTGAATCCCACAGCCGCGAGAACAGCCGTACCCAGTCCGCCACCACCGGCCCCTCGATGCGCACCGCCACGTCGAACCAGGCGTCGAGGAATTCGTCGCTGGCACCGAAGCCGCCGGTGAAGGCCACCCGGCCGTCGATCAGCAACAGCTTGCGATGGTCGCGGGTCAGGTTCTTGCCCAGCCGGTACCAGACCAGCGGATTGAAGAAGCGCATCGCCACGCCGCCGGCCTCGAGCCGCCGGCGATCCGCGCTCGACAGCTTCATGGCGCCGTAACCGTCGAGCAGCATCAGCACCGTCACGCCCCGCGCCGCCGCGGCCAGCAGGGCATCGATCAACTGCGCGGCCAGCGCGCCCGACTCCATGAGATACAGCTCGAGCAGGATCGACTCGCGCGCCGCGGTCACCGCCTCGGTCATGGCCGGCAGGAAACAGCGGCTCTCCGGCAGCAGGACGAAGCGGTTGCCGTCTCGCCAGACTCCCCGCATCACACCTCCCTGTGTCCCGTTGGGCCATCCCCCGACCGGGGGTCGAATCGCTATAATGCCCCAACATGTCCCGAATCGGCATCCGGATGGCCCTGTTCCCGTCGCTGTTGTCCCCCCTGCGCCCGCTGCTGCGCCGCCTGCTGGCCGGCTGGGTCGAGCTGCGCCTGAGCGAGCCCGCCCCCGAGCGGCTCGCCCTCGACCCCGAGCGCCCCACGCTCTACGTGCTGCCGCGGCCGTCGCTGTCCGACCGCCTGCTGCTGGAGATCGTCTGCCGACGCCACGGCCTGCCCGTGCCCTCGCCGCGCTGGCGACCGGGCTCGCTGCGCCATCACGGCTGCGTGGCACTGCCCGACCACAAGCGCCACCTGTGGCCGCGGCGGCGTCCGGATGACGCGCCCTTCGCCCCGCCGATCGAGGCCCTGGGCCAGCACCCCGGCGCCGACGTCCAGCTGGTGCCGGTCAGCGTGTTCTGGGGCCGTGCGCCGGGCAAGGAGTTCGGCTTCTGGAAGCTGCTCGCCGCGGACAGCTGGCAGCTCACCGGTCGCCTGCGCCGCGCGGTGTCGATGCTGGTCAATGCCCGCAACATCGAGCTCTACTGGGGGGAGGCGCTGTCGCTGCGCGGCCAGCTTGACGAGCGTGGTCCGGAACTGGCGCGGCGCCGGGTCGCCCGGGTGCTGCGGGTGCACTTCCGGCGCATCCGCACCCGCGTGCTGGGCCCCGACCTGTCGCACCGGCGCACGCTGATCCACGGCCTGCTGCAGGAACCCGAGATCCAGCGCATCATCGACGAAACGGCCCGCGCCCAGAACGTGTCGCGGCGCCGCGTCGAGCGTCGGGCCCGGCGCTACGGTCGCGAGATCGCCTCGCACATGAGCTATCCGGTGCTGCGCCTGCTCGACCGGCTGCTCCACCGACTGTGGAACCGGCTCTATGCCGGGGTGGACGTGCACGGGCTGGAGCGCGTCAAGCGCCTGGCCGGCGATCGCACCCTGATCTACGTGCCCTGCCACCGCAGCCACATCGACTACCTGCTGCTCTCCTACGTGCTGTTCCGCGAAGGACTGATGCCGCCGCACATCGCCGCCGGGCGCAACCTCGACATGCCGTTGATCGGTCCGCTGCTGCGCCGCGGCGGCGCCTTCTTCCTGCGCCGCAGCTTCCGCGACAACCGGCTCTACGGCGCGGTGTTCAACGCCTACCTGCATCGCCTGCTGTCCCGCGGGCACCCGATCGAGTACTTCATCGAGGGCGGCCGCTCGCGCAGCGGACGGATGCTGATGCCGCGTCCGGGCATGCTGGCGATGACCCTGCGCTCCTGCCTGCGCGGCACCTCTCGCGGGGTCACCTTCGTGCCGGTCTACATCGGCTACGAGAAGGTGCTGGAAAGCACCAGCTACCTCCGGGAACTGCGTGGCGCACGCAAGCGCAAGGAGTCGCCGCTGGACCTGCTGCGCGTGCTCGGCCGGCTGCGCCAGCCCTTCGGCCGGGTCCAGGTGGCCATCGGCGAGCCGCTGGACCTGGACGCCTTCCTGACCCGCCGCGTGCCCGACTGGCAGGAGAGCCGCCACGACGCGCGCCCACCCTGGCTGACGCGCGCCGTTCCCGAGCTGGGCCGCGAACTGGCGCGACGCATCAACGCGGCAGCGACCCTGAACCCGGTCAACCTGGTCGCCCTGACCCTGCTGGCCACGCCGCATCGCGCCATCGAGTCGGAACTGCTCAAGCGTCAGATGGCCCTGCTCGTGGCCCTGGCTCCGGACACGGCGAGTCCCCCGGCCGGCACGCCCGAGGACTGGCTGGCCGAAGTCGCCGAGCTGGGCTTCATCGAGCGTCGGGCCCAGGCGCTCGGCGAGCTGGTGCTGGCCGACGGCGAGCGCGCCACCCTGCTCACCTGGTATCGCAACAACGTCCAGCACCGCTTCGCCCTGCCGGCGCTGGTGGCCTTCGCCTTCCGCAACAGCGCCCACAACGATCTGGCCACCCTCGATGCCCGCCTCGCCGCGGCCTGGCCGTCGATCGCCCAGGAACAGTTCATCGCCCTGCCCGCCGCCGACTTCCGCAGCGCCCTGGAGGCGACCCTGGCAACGCTGGTCGAGCAGGGCCTGCTCGAGGCCCGCGCCGACGGCTGGCAGCGCCCGCCCGGCCATACCCTGGCCCGCGAGCAGCTGCAGCTGCTGGGCAGCCTGATCCAGCCGACCCTCGAGCGCGGCTTCCTGCTGCTGGCGGCGTTGCTGGCCCAGCCCAGCGGCAGCCTGACTCGCGATGACCTCGAGGAGCGCAGCCGCGCCCTGGCCGAGCGGCTGACCCTGCTGTCGGGCCTCAACGCCCCGGAGTTCTTCGACCGCCGGCTGTTCAGCGGCCTGCTCGACGCCCTGCTGGCCGAGGGCTGGATCTGGGAGACGCCACAGGGGCGGCTGGCCTTCGATGCGCTGCTCGGCGAGGCGCTGGCGCGCAGCCGCAGCCTCTTCGACCCGGCCCTGCGCCGGCGCCTGTGGCAGACCGCCCAGCCCGCCGCCGGGGACGCCGCCCGTGCCTCGGCTCAGGCCCGCAACGAGCGGTGCACGTACAAATCGTAACGGCTGGTCTTGGCCTCGAGCTGATGCGACGGCGTCGGGCCCGCGATGGGCGGCGCCTTGCGCGGGCGCTTGACCGCCACGCGGTGCGTCGCCACGTCGAGCGCCGCTTCCAGCAGGCGCGGCGCATCGGCATCGTCGCCGGCCAGCTCGCGGAACACGCGCATCTCCTTCTTGACCAGCGCCGACTTGTCGCGGTGGGGAAACATGGGATCGAGGTGGATGACTTGTGCCGGAAAGTCGGCCGCGGCGACCGTCGCCGCCAGGACCTCGGCGGCATCCGCCCGGTGCAGCGTCAGCCGCGCGACGATCGGCGCGACGTCGGCATCGTCACGGGCCCGGGCCAAGCCGTCGCCCAGCAGCGCGGCGATCGCCGGCACCCGCTCGAGCATCAGCACCTCGGCTCCCAGGCTCGCCAGCACGAAGGCATCGCGTCCGAGGCCGGCGGTGGCGTCCACCACGCTCGGCGTGACGCCCTTCGCCAGCCCGCAGGCCTTGGCCACGAGCTGGCCGCGCCCGCCGCCGAAGCGGCGCCGGTGATCGACCTTGCCGGCGAGGAAGTCCACCCGCAGCGGCTTGCCGTAACGGGCAGGATCGCCGGCCAGCGCCAGACCCGCCTCGGTGGCGATCAGCGCCAGCCCCTCGGCGGGCGGCACCGAAGCCCAGGGCAGCCCCAGCTGCCCGGCCAGCTCGCGCAGCGCCTCTCCCACCACCACCGGGGGCGTCATGCCGCCCACAGCCACAGCAACGCCACCCCCAGCAGCAGGCGATAGGCGACGAACGGCCACATGCCGATGCGATCCAGCGCCGCCAGGAACAGCTTGATGCAGACCAGCGCGGCGACGAACGACAGGCCGATGCCCACCAGCACGTCGTGGATCGCCGCATCGCTGCCGGTCTGCATCAGCTCCAGGCCCTTGAGCGAGCCGGCGGCGATGATCAGCGGGATCGACAGCAGGAACGAGAAGCGCGCCGAACTCTGGCGGTCGAAGCCCAGCAGCAGGGCCGCGGTGATGGTGATGCCGGAACGCGAGGTACCGGGAATCAGCGCCAGCGCCTGGAACAGCCCGATGATCAACGCCGCCCTGAAGGTCAGGCTGGCCAGGCCGCGGCTGCGGCTGCCGCGCCAGTCCGCCCAGCCCAGCAGCACGCCGAAGACCAGGGTCGCCAGGGCGATCACCAGCGACGAGCGCAGCGAGTCCTCGATCGCGCCGTTGAACAGCCCACCGACGATCACCGCCGGAATCGTCGCCAGGATGACCATCCACCCCAGCCGACTTTCCGGCGTCTGGCGTGCGCCCAGCGGGCCGGCGCCGGCGAACTGGCCGAACCACCCGCCCAGGATCGCCACCACCTCGCGGCGAAAGGCCAGCAGCACCGCCGCCAGGGTGCCGATGTGCACGGCGACATCGAAGGCCAGCCCCTGATCGGGCCAGCCCAGCACCTGGGAGGGCAGGATCAGGTGCGCCGACGAGGAGATGGGCAGGAACTCGGTGAGCCCCTGGATCACCGACAGCGCGACGAGTTGCAACCAGTCCATGCGGAAGGTCCTTGTTCAGCGAGAGACGACGCCGGGGTGCGGCGCGGGAGAGGGTTCAGGCGCCGGGCCCGGGCTTCTTCCAGGCGACCTCGTTGCGCAGGTAGACCGGTACCGCCTCGTGGGGCGGGCGGCCCTCGCCGCGGGCGAACGCCTCGGCGGCCAGGCGCACCATCGATTCGGCGGCCGGGTCGAGATCCGGCAGGCGCTGGTACAGGGCGCTCTGGACCTCGACGGGCATCGACGCCCACAGCGCCCAGCCCGAGCCCACGCCGCACCAGTCGGCCTCGCGATGCGCCTCGGGCAGGGCCAGGCGCGCGGGCGGCATTACCGCCTCGTCGAGCAGCGGCGTGAGGCGACCGTCCCGGCAGTGGTAGGCGGCGACGTAGATCTCGCCCATGCGGGCGTCCAGCGCCGGCACCACGAAGCGCACGTGACGCTCACGGTGCACCGCCAGGGCCAGCGCCTCGAGGGTCGAGACGCCGATCAGCGGCCTGTCGAGGCCGAACGCCAGCCCCTGGGCGACCCCGGCGGCAATGCGCAGGCCGGTGAAGGAGCCGGGGCCACGCCCGTAGGCCAGGGCATCGAGATCGGCGAGCACCAGCCCGGCCTCGGCGAGCACGTCATCGATCATCGGCATCAGGCGGCGGGTGTGCTCGCGGGGGGTCAGCGCGAAGCGCGACACCACCTCTCCCTCGTGCCAGAGGGCGCAGGAACAGGCGCTCGAGGAGGCGTCCAGGGCCAGCAGGGTCGACATGGGAATCACGGGGTTATGAATGGCGCGGGCATTATACGACCGGGGCGGGCCCGGCAAAAGCGCCGGCCACGAGGCCAACAACGCAACAGCCCGGCGAGGTGCCGGGCTGCGGATAATCGAAGGGCAGGCGAGGTCTCAGCCTTCCAGCGCCTTCACCACCTGGTCGCGGATGTCGTCGACCGTGCCGATGCCCTCGACGCGATGGTAGGCGGGCGCCTTGGCCGGGTCCTGCTCGGCCCAGCGGCGGTAGTACTCCACCAGCGGCTCGGTCTGTTCATGGTAGACCGACAGGCGGTTGCGGACCGTCGACTCGCGATCGTCGTCGCGCTGGATCAGCGCCTCGCCGGTGACGTCGTCCTTGCCGTCTTCCCTGGGCGGGTTGTACTCGATGTGATAGACGCGGCCGGAATCGGGGTGCACGCGGCGACCGGCCAGGCGCTTGACGATCTCCTCGTCGTCCACGGCGATCTCCAGCACGTGGTCGAGCCTGACGTCGGCGTCCTTCATGGCGTCGGCCTGCGGGATGGTGCGCGGGAAGCCGTCGAACAGGAAGCCGTTGGCGCAGTCGGGCTGGCTGATGCGTTCCTTGACCAGGGCGATGATGATGTCGTCGGACACCAGCCCGCCGCTGTTCATGATCTCCTTGACCTTGAGGCCCAGGTCGCTGCCTTCCTTGACCGCGGCGCGCAGCATGTCGCCGGTGGAGATCTGCGGAATGCCGTACCGCTCGCAGATGAACTGGGCCTGGGTGCCCTTGCCGGCACCGGGGGCGCCCAAGAGAATCAAACGCATCTGTGCTGCTCCTTGAATCGTTCGCGAGTCAATTGTTGTTGACGTTAGCGTAAATGGGTGTCGGAGGCGGCGCCATCCGTGACGAGTCGAAAGAGCATTGACGATACCGGGGGGGCGAAAGGCAGACAAGCCGACAAACGGTGATGCGCGTCATGATGTCGCAGCCCGCGACTCACGCTCAGGCCAGCCGCTGCCAGAGCAGCACGCCCCAGGTCAGCCCGGCCATGATCAGCGACAGCATGACCGCCGCCGAGCCGATGTCCTTGGCCCGCCCGGAGAGCACGTGGTGCTCGGGGCCGATGCGGTCGACCACGGTTTCCAGGGCGCTGTTGAGCAGCTCCACCACCAGCACCAGCACGCCGCTGCCCACCAGCAGCAGCCACTCCACCGGCGTGCGCGCCAGCCAGCCGGCCAGCGGCAGCATCGCCAGGCACAGCAGCAGCTCCTGACGGAAGGCCGCCTCGTGACGAAACGCGGCCCGCAACCCCTTCAGGGAATAGCGCGTCGACTGAATCAGGTGTCGCCAGCCTGTCTCGCGGGGCTTCATGGGCACTCTCGCAGGGCCATCCTCGGGGAGCCGTTCCGGCGGAACCGTGGCGGCTGCCGGCAGCATGGAGCTGCCGATGGTAGCAGAGGCCCCGGGGCAGGCAAGTCGGTCGATTGCCCGGCCCCGCGGGGGCGGCTAGTCTGGGATGATTCCGCCCCCCGCCGACTGGAGCCGTGTCCATGCCCCGCGTGCTGATGCTCAAGGATGAAGACCCCCGCGCCCGGGTCGAGACCCTCGACGACGACCGCCTGCCCGAGCGCGAGGTCACGGTCGACATCGAGTACTCCGACCTCAACTACAAGGATGCCCTGGCGGTGACCGGCAAGGGCCGGATCGTCCGCGACTACCCCTTCGTGCCGGGCATCGACTTCGCCGGCACGGTGCGCGACAACGCCAGCGACGCCTACGCCCCGGGCGACCGGGTGATCCTCACCGGCTGGGGCGTGGGCGAGCGCTACTGGGGCGGTTTCGCCGAGCGCATGCGGGTCGACGCCGACTGGCTGGTGCCCTGCCCCGAGACGCTGTCCACCCGCGAGGCGATGCTGTTCGGCACCGCCGGGCTGAGCGCCATGCTCTGCGTGGAACGCCTCGAGGAGGCCGGCCTGGCCCGAGGCACTGCCGTGCTGGTCACCGGGGCCACCGGCGGCGTGGGCAGCTGGGCGGTGCAGATGCTGGCCCACTACGGCTACGAGGTGCACGCCGTCACCGGCAAGCCGGATCAGGAGCGCTGGCTGCGCAGCCTGGGCGCCGCCGAGGTGCACGACCGCACCGAGTTCGAGGGCGAACCGCGGCTGCTCGACAAGGCCCGCTGGGCCGGGGCCATCGACACGGTCGGCGACACCACCCTGGCCAATGTGCTCGCCCAGATGGAGCCCCATGGCCGGGTCGCCGCCGTGGGCCTGGCCGGCGGCAGCGCCCTGCCCGCCTCGGTGATGCCGTTCATCCTGCGTGGCGTGTCGCTGCTCGGCGTGGAGAGCGCCCGGGTCCCCCTGCCGCGGCGCCGCGACGTCTGGCAGCGCATCGCCGAGCTGCCCCGGGCGATGCGCGATAACATGCACCACGAGGCAATCGGCCTGGAGATGATCGCCGAGCGCGCCGAGGCGATGATCAACGGCGACATCCACGGCCGGCTGCTGATCGACCCGAGCCTGGACTGAGCCCTACCCCAGGGGCAGCAACAGCACAGTTGGGGCAAAGGGCGCTTTGCGCTAGAATCACCGCCTTCGAACGCCACCACCGTCGTCGAGCCGCCCATGCCCCATCGCATCGCCATCAACGGTTACGGCCGCATCGGCCAGTGCGTCCTGCGGGCGCTGGTCGAGCGCCCGGAACTGGATATCGAGGTGGTGGCGATCAACGAGCTCTCGGATCTCGCCACCGTCGCCTACCTGACCCGCTACGACACCACCCACGGGCGCTTTCCCGGCGAGGTGCGCGTCGAGGACGACCGGCTGCGCATCAACGGCCACGCGATCGCCCTGCTCTGCGAGGAAGACCCCGCGAACCTGCCCTGGGCGGCGCTGGGCATCGACCTGGTGCTGGAATGCTCCGGCAGCTTCAGGGACCGCGCCACGGCCGAGCGCCATCTGGTCGCCGGTGCGCGGCGCCTGCTGTTCTCCCAGCCCGCCGAATCCGACGTCGACCTGACCGTGGTCGGCGGCATCAACGAGCACCTGCTCGCCGCCGACATGCGGGTGATCTCGGCGGCCTCCTGCACCACCAACTGCCTGATTCCGATTCTCACCGTGCTCGACGAGGCGCTGGGCATCGAGCACGGCGTCACCACCACCATCCACTCGGCGATGAACGACCAGCCGGTGATCGACGCCTACCACAAGTCGGACCTGCGCCTGACCCGCTCGGCGATGCAGTCGATCATCCCCGTGGATACCGGCCTGGCGCGCGGCATCGAGCGCCTGATGCCGCACCTCGCCGGTCGCTTCGAGTGCCTGCACGTGCGGGTGCCGACCATCAACGTCTCGGCCATGGACATGGCCATCTCGGTGCGCCGGGCCACCACCGCCTCGGCGGTCAACGCCCTGCTCCACGACGCCAGCCACGCGCGGCTCGCCGGGCGGCTCGGCTACACCGAGGAGCCCATGGCCTCGGTCGACTTCAACCACGATCCGCGCTCGGGTATCGTGGACGCCACCCAGACACGGGTCGCCGGCGGCCACCTGATCAAGATGCTCGGCTGGTTCGACAACGAGTGGGGCTTCGCCAACCGCATGCTCGATGTCGCCGGACGCCTGGCCGAGCTCGACGCGCGGCACTGATACCGCGCCCGACCCGCCGAACGCGATGGACACCGGACATTCTGGATTCGTCAACAGAGGATACGCCACATGAACGTGCGCAAGATGACCGACCTCCCTCTCGCCGGCCAGCGAGTGCTGATCCGAGAGGACCTCAACGTGCCGGTCAAACAGGGCAGCGTCACCTCGGATGCCCGTATCCGCGCCTGCCTGCCGACCATCCAGGCCGCCCGCGACGCCGGCGCCCGGGTGATGCTGATGAGTCACCTGGGACGCCCCACCGAGGGCGAGCCCGCCGACGAGTTCTCGCTGGCGCCGGTCGCCGCCCACCTCGGCCAGCTGCTCGGCCAGCCGGTGCGGCTGGTCAGCGACTACCTCGACGGCCCGGTCGACGTGGCCGAGGGCGAGGTGGTGCTGCTCGAGAACGTGCGCTTCAACGCCGGCGAGAAGAAGGACGACGAGACCCTCGCCCGGGCCTACGCGGCGCTGTGCGACGTCTACGTGATGGACGCCTTCGGCACCGCCCATCGCGCCCAGGCCTCCACCCACGGCGTGGCGCGCTTCGCCCCCGCCGCCTGCGCCGGCCCGCTGCTCGCTCGGGAGCTCGAGGCGCTGGAGAAGGCACTGGCCACTCCGGCACGACCGATGGTCGCCATCGTCGGCGGCTCCAAGGTCTCGACCAAGCTCGAGGTGCTCAATGCCCTGGCCGAGAAATGCGATCAGCTGATCGTCGGCGGCGGCATCGCCAACACCTTCATCGCCGCGGCCGGCCACAACGTCGGCAAGTCGCTGCACGAGGCCGACCTGATCGAGCAGGCCAGGGCGCTGATGGCCCGGGTCGAGATCCCGCTGCCCAGCGACGTGGTGGTGGCCACCGAGTTCTCCGAGTCCGCCGAGGCCGTGGTGCGCCCGGTCGACCAGGTGCGCGACGACGAGATGATCCTCGACATCGGCCCGGATACCGCCGCGCGCTTCGGCGGCCTGCTCAAGGACGCCGGCACCATCCTGTGGAACGGCCCCGTGGGCGTGTTCGAGATCGACCAGTTCGGCAAGGGCACCGAGGCGCTGTCCCAGGCGATCGCCGAGAGCAACGGCTTCTCCATCGCCGGCGGCGGCGACACCCTGGCGGCCATCGACAAGTACGGCATCGCCGAGCGGGTCTCGTACATCTCCACCGGCGGCGGCGCCTTCCTCGAGTACGTGGAAGGCAAGACGCTGCCCGCCGTGGCCGCCCTCGAGGCCGCCGACCGCTAACGCCGCCGCATTCACACGACCATCATCACGGGGCGGCCCAAAGGCCGCCCCTCGACTGTCAGCGAGGAAACACACTCCCCATGGCCCTGATCAGCCTGCGTCAACTTCTCGACCATGCCGCCGAGCACGGCTACGGCGTGCCGGCCTTCAACGTCAACAACCTCGAGCAGATGCGCGCCATCATGGAAGCCGCCGACCGCACCGATTCGCCGGTGATCGTCCAGGCCTCCGCCGGCGCCCGCAAGTACGCCGGCGCGCCCTTCCTGCGCCACCTGATCCTGGCCGCGATCGAGGAGTTCCCGCACATCCCGGTGGTCATGCACCAGGACCACGGCACCTCGCCCGCCGTCTGCCAGCGTTCCATCCAGCTGGGCTTCTCCTCGGTGATGATGGACGGCTCGCTGAAGGACGACGGCAAGACGCCCGCCGACTACGACTACAACGTCGACGTCACCCGGCGCACCGTCGAGATGGCGCATGCCTGCGGCGTGTCCGTCGAGGGCGAGCTGGGCTGCCTGGGCAGCCTGGAGACCGGCCAGGCCGGCGAGGAGGACGGCGTCGGCGCCGAGGGCACGCTGTCCCACGATCAGCTGCTCACCGACCCCGAGGAAGCGGCCGCCTTCGTCGCCGCGACCCACGTCGACGCCCTGGCGATCGCCATCGGCACCAGCCACGGTGCCTACAAGTTCACCCGGCCGCCCACCGGCGACACCCTGTCGATCGCCCGCATCCGGCAGATTCACGAGCGCATCCCCAACACCCACCTGGTGATGCACGGCTCCAGCTCGGTCCCCCAGGAGTGGCTGGAGATCATCAACGAGCACGGTGGCCGGATTCCCGAGACCTACGGCGTGCCGGTCGAGGAAATCGTCGAGGGCATCAAGCACGGCGTGCGCAAGGTCAACATCGACACCGACCTGCGTCTGGCCTCCACCGGCGCGGTGCGCCGCTTCCTCGCCCACAATCCGGCCGAGTTCGACCCGCGCAAGTACCTCAAGGAGACCGTCGCGGCGATGCGCGACGTCTGCGTGGCCCGCTTCGAGGCCTTCGGCACCGCCGGCAACGCCAGCAAGATCAAGCCGCTCGGCCTGGAAGCGATGTTCGAGCGCTACGCGCGCGGCGAGCTCGACCCGCGGGTCAACTGAGCCGACCGCCACGCCTCGCCGCCGGGGACCCGGCGGCGCCCCATCGCCTTCCCCTCGCCATCGAGGCCCGCCATGCACAACCTGATCGTTCCCTCCCTCGTTCTCCTGCTCACCGCGGCCGTGATCTTCGGCGGCCAGGCCTTCAACGAAAGCCGGCTCGACGACCATATCGCCGAATCCATCGCCACCGCGCTCGATACCCGGGACGCCGTCGAGGTGACCGCCATGCACGAGGTCAACAAGGGCTACGGCATCTGCGGGACATACCGCCTGGCCGGCGGCGAGAGTGCCGCCTTCTTCTACAACAAGGCCAACGAGCACCTGGCCCTGGGCAGCGACTCCCGCCGCTACCGCAACAACTGCCGGACGCCCTGAGTCCGGACACCGCCGCCCCGTTTTCGCCGCAACGTCATGAGGCGTGCCGATGAGCCTTCGCCGACAGACCGCCCTGGCCAGCCTGATCGTCATCCTCACCGGGGCCCTCTGGGGGCTCTACTGGATCCCGGTGCGACGCCTGGACGGCCTGCTTCCCGGCGCCTGGGGATCGCTGCTGATCGTCGCCCTGGCGACGCTGCTGCTGACCCCCTTCGCGGTGGTCCATCGTCGCCGCCTGCGCGCCGCCGACCCGCTGTCGCTGGCGGCGATCGCGCTCGGCGGCGCGGCCTTCGTCATGTACTCGATCGGCCTGGTCCACGGTCGGGTCGCCAACGTGATCCTGCTGTTCTACCTGACGCCGGTATGGAGCACGCTGATCGCGCGGCTGGGGCTGGGCTGGCCGACGCCCTGGCCCCGCTACGCGGCCATCGGCGTGGGCCTCGCCGGCCTGGTGCTGGTGCTCGGCGACGACGGCGCGCTGCCGTGGCCCCGCGGGGTGGGCGACTGGCTGGGGCTGGCGTCGGGCCTGCTGTGGGCGCTCGCCTCGACCGGCATTCGCCTGCGCGGCGAGACCACCGGCGCGCTGGCGGGCAATGCCGTGTTCTGCGCGGGGGCGACGCTGGCCGCCGGGGCGCTGGCGCTCTGGCTGCCCTCCCGGCCGCCCCTCCCGGCGGCCTCCGAATGGCCCGCGCTGATCGGCTGGGCCCTGGCCGCCGGCGGGCTGTGGTGGGCGCTGTCGCTGAGCGCCCTGCTGTGGGCCACGAGCCGCCTGGAGCCGGCGCGCCTGGGAATCCTGCTGATGAGCGAGGTGCTCATCGGCGTGCTCTCCGCGGCGCTGCTCGCCGGCGAGCCCTTCGGCCTGCGGACCGGTCTGGGGGCGCTGCTGGTGATCGCCGCGGCGCTGCTCGAGCTGTGGCCGGCGCCACGCACAGGACACGACGCGCGACGCCCCTGACGAGGTGCCGCGGCGGCGGTTCGCCTGCTAGACTCTGCGCCCTTCATCGCCGCCACCGGAGCCGCCATGTCCGCCGAGCCCTCCCGCCTGTCGCCTCGCCACCTCGTCAGCCTGACCGCCATCGTCGCGGTGGGGGCGTTCCTGCTGCTGGCGCCCGGCGCCTCCGACATGGTCCGGGCGGCGAGCGTCATCGTGCTGGCGATCGCGCTGTGGGCAACCGGCTGGCTGCCGCAGTGGCTGACCGCCCTGGCCTTCTTCACGCTGTGTACCGTCGCCGGCGTCGCCCCGCCCGACACGGTCTTCGCCGGTTTCGCCTCGGCGGCGACCTGGCTGGTGTTCTCCGGGCTGGCGATCGGCGCGGCGATCCAGCACACCGGCCTGGGCGCCACCGTGGCGGCCCGGGTCGGCCCGCATCTGCAGGGGTCCTACGCCGGCGCGGTGAGCGGCGTGGTGGCGCTGGGTCTGGCCATGGCCTTCGTCATGCCCTCGGGCATGGGGCGCGTGGTACTGCTGGTACCGATCCTGATCACCCTGGCCGACCATCTGGGCTATCAGGAAGGCCGCCCGGGCCGGACCGGCGTCATCCTCGGCGGCATCCTGGGCACCTTCCTGCCCACCTATGCCATCCTGCCGGCCAACGTCCCCAACAACGTGCTGATGGGGGCCGTCGAGGCGGTGCTCGGCGAGCCACCCACCTACAGCAGCTATCTGCTGCTGCACTTCCCGGTGCTCGGCGCCCTGAAGACCGTGCTGCTGGTCATCGTGATGCTCAGGCTCTATCCCGACCGCGCCCCCGCGCCCAGCGCCGCGGCGCCCGACAGGGCCACAAACGGCCGCACGCCGCTGAGCCGCCCGGAACGCCGCCTGGGCCTGCTGCTGCTGCTGGCCGTGGCGCTGTGGCTCAGCGACGCCTGGCACGGCATCTCGCCGGCCTGGATCGGCCTGGCGATCGCCCTGGTCTGCCTGTTCCCGGGCAGTGGCCTGATGGCCGACAGGCCGCTGAAGTCGCTGAACGTCGAGCCGCTGATCTACGTCGCCGGCATCGTCAGCCTGGGCGCGCTGGCCCATCACAGCGGGCTGGGCGAACGGGTCGCCCACTCCCTGCTCGCCGTGCTGCCGCTGTCCGATACCGGCGATGCCGCGACCTTCGGCCTGCTCAGCGGCCTGGCCATGACGCTGGGGACCTTCGTCACCCTGCCCGGCGTGCCGGCGATCCTGACGCCCATGGCGACGGAACTGGCCGCGATCACCGGCTGGTCGCCGGATGCGGTCGCCATGACCCAGGTGGTGGGCTTCTCCACGGTGCTGCTGCCCTACCAGGGGCCGCCGCTGGTGGTCGGACTGCTGGCGGCGGGACTGCGCCTGCGCGACGCGGCACGGGTATGCCTGATCATGGCCGCCATCAGCCTGGTGCTGCTGTGGCCGCTGGATTATCTATGGTGGCAGCTGCTGGGCTGGATCTAGCCAACGACACGAAGGTGTCGAGCCAGGTCGGGAAAAGCCCTGAAAAGGAAGAAAGCGAGAAGGCAGGAAGGGGAAAGGCAGGCGCCGCCGTAGCGGCGCGACGCACCGGCATCAGTCGATGCCGTAGAGGCCCATCAGCTGGCGGCGGTAGCCTTCATAGGCGCTCTCGGTCAGGCGCTCGAGCAGGCGATAGGCCGAGCGCCCGAAGCGGCGGGCCAGGGACGGACGGGAAGCGGTGGCGGTCTGGGCGGTCATGCAGGAGCCTCTGTCGGTGATGTATGCCGACAGTATGCCAAAGATTTAGACTTTAGTCTAAAGCGCCTCCCGCCCAGCGGGAGACGCTCGCGCGCAAGCCCGGCACTGCCTCAGTCGCGGTCGATGGCGAACCCGCCCCAGGCCTGGCGGACCGGCATCACCTCCAGGCGGTTGATGTTGACGTGCGCGGGCAGGGTGGCGACATGGAAGATCTGCTCGGCGATGTCCTCGGCCGTCAGCGGCGTGGTCGAGCCGTAGAGCTTGTCGTGGGTCGCCCGGTCGCCGCCGGTACGCACCAGGGTGAACTCCGTCTCGGCCAGGCCCGGCGCGATGTCGGTGACCCGCACCCCGGTGCCCAGCAGGTCGCAGCGCAGATTGTAGCTGAACTGGCGGACGAAGGCCTTGGTGGCGCCATAGACATGGTTGCCCGGATAGGGCGTGTCGGCGGCCACCGAGCCCAGGTTGATGATGCTGGCACCGGCGCCCTGCCCGATCAGGGTCGGCAGCAGCGCATGGGTGACGTTGACCAGGCCGCTGACATTGGTGTCGATCATGGTCTGCCAGTCATCGAGGTCCACCGCCTGGGCGGGCTGCGGAGCCAGTGCCAGGCCCGCGTTGTTGACCAGGCAGGTGACGTCGCGGAACGCCTCGGGCAGTGCGCCGACCACCTGCTTGACCGCCTGGCTGTCGCGCACGTCGAGGACCGCCGTGTGCACCGGCACCTTGTCCTTCAGCTGCGCCTGCAGCTCGGTCAGCCGTTCTTCCCGGCGCCCGGTCAGCACCAGCGACCAGCCGGCCTCGGCGAAACGCCAGGCGCAGGCGCGACCGAAGCCTGACGTCGCGCCGGTGATGAATACGATCCGGTTCATGATGCTCTCCTCTTGCTGAGTGGTCATCTGCTGGGGGGTTCAGCGTAAATCATGAGCCTGTCGAGCGCTCGGCCCGGGGCAGGGGCTGGCGAGCCGGGGCCCGCCAGGACTTGTGCAGCACCAGATAGGCGGCGCCGCCGATCACCACGCCCCAGAAGGCCGAGCTCAACCCCAGGAAGGACATCCCCGAGGCGGTGGCCAGGAAGGTGAGCAGCGAGGCCTCGCGATGGTCGCCGGCGGTGACCGCCGTCTCGAGATTGCTGCCGATGGCGCCCACCAGGGCCAGCCCCGCCAGCACGGCGATGAAGGTGCCGGGCAGCGCGGTGAACAGCGCCACGATGGTGCCCGCCAGGGTCCCGCCGATCAGGTAGAAGACGCCGTTGGCGACCCCGGCCACATAGCGCTTGTCGTGGTCGTCATGGGCCTCCGGGCTGGTGCACAGCGCCGCGGTGATCGCCGCGATCACGGTGGTGATGCCTCCGAAGCAGGCGGTGGCCAGCGAGGTCAGCCCGGTGACCGTGATGATCGGACGCGCCGGCGTAGTGTAGCCGGCGTTGCGCATGATGGTCATGCCCGGCAGGAACTGGCCGGTGAGACTGACCAGCACCAGCGGCAGCGCCAGGCTCAGGGTGGCATGCCAGGACCACGCCGGAACGATCAGCGTGGGCGAGGCCAGCGACAGGCTCACGCCGTCCAGGCTGGCGCCCTCCAGGGCGGCCGACAGGGCAATGCCGACCCCCAGCAGCAGCACCAGGGAATAACGCGGGCACAGGCGCTTGAGCACCAGGTAGGCAGCGACCATGCCCAGCGCCAGGGCCGGCGCCGACGCCACCGCGTCGAAGATGCCGACCCCGAAGCGGAACAGGATCCCGGCCATCATCGCCCCGGCGAGGCCGCGGGGGATGAGCCGCAGCAGCCGGTCGAAGCCGCCGCTGAGCCCGATCAGCAGCAGGAGCACGGCGGCGGTGAGATAGGCGCCGACCGCCTCGTTGAGGGAGATCCCGGGAAACAGCGTGACCAGCAGCGCGGTACCCGGCGCCGACCAGGCGGTGACCACCGGAACCTTGAGCCACAGGCTCAGCCCGATGCCCGAGATCGCCGCGCCGATCGAGATCGCCCAGACCCAGGAGGTCATCATCGCCGGCGAGATGTCGGCGCTCTGGGCGGCCTGGAAGAAGATGATCAGCGGGCCGGAATAGGAGACCAGCACCGCCAGGAAGCCGGCCGTCAGGGCCGACAGGGAAAGGTCCTTGTGCAACATCGCGCGCTCCGAGGTATCGGGGAGTCCGGCCTGCCGGCCACGAGGGTCCCATGCGGTTCGACCTCAGCCTATTGGGCGCACTGTCGTTGATAAATACCCCTGGCGTGACAATACTGTTCAGCCTCAATGAACAATATTGAATGCAGCGAGGGCGATCCCGGTCATGGACCGACTTCAGGCGATGCAGCTGTTCACCCGGGTCGTGGAGCTGGGCAGCTTCACCCGGGCGGCGGAGCAGCTCGACATGTCCCGCGCCTCGGCCAGCATGCTGATCAAGCGGCTCGAGAGCCATCTCGGGGTGCGTCTGCTGCAGCGTACCACGCGTCAGGTGAGCCCGACCCTGGACGGGGACTCCTACTATCGCCACTGCCGCGAGATCCTGCTCCAGATCGAGGAGGCCGAGGGAGCCCTCGCCCAGGCGGCGCATCGCCCGCGGGGGCGGCTGCGCATCGACCTGCCGGCCTCGCTGAGCCGGCTGGTGGTGCTGCCCGCGCTGCCCGACTTCCACGCCCGCTACCCGGAGATCCAGCTCGAGGTCGGCAGCGGCGACCGGCGGGTCGACCTGGTGGCCGAGGGAGTGGACTGCGTGGTGCGCATCGGTGAGCTCAAGGATTCGACGCTGGTGGCCCGCCCCCTGCCGCCCCTGGAGCAGGTGACCTGCGCCAGTGCCGCCTACGTGGCCCGTCACGGCCGCCCCACCTCGCTGGAGCAGCTGGCGGGGCATCGCTGCGTCGCCTACCAGTCCCCCACCACCGGGCGGCCGGACCCGCTGGCCTTTCCGGTGGCGGGACGCGAACAGCCCCTGGACCTGCCGGCCGACCTGGCGGTCAACCACGGCGAGGCCTATGTGGCGGCCTGCGAAGCGGGCTACGGAATCATCCAGGTGCCGCGTTACCACGTCTCGCGCCAGCTCGCGGCAGGCACCCTGGTGGAACTGCTGCCCGACCATCGCCTGCCGCCCCTGCCGATGACCATCCTCTACCCCCACCATCGCCACCTGACGCCGCGGCTGCGGGTCTTCATCGACTGGCTGGTGGCGCTGTTCGCCCCATGAGCCGGCCCGATCGACCGTCAGTCCCGACCGCCCCGGCCACCGAGGGGCCCCGCCGTGCCGTCCAGCGGGCGTCGCGGCAGCGACCGCGAGCGCCGGCGACGCTGCGCCCGATGCAGCGCCTCGCTGCCCAGCCGACGCCCCGCCACCCGCGCCACCCCCACCAGGATGCCGGATGCGGCTCCCCACACCAGGGCGTCACGCCAGCGCACGTCGCGCTCGTAGGGGTCGAGCGGCGCCTTGCCGACCTTCCGTTCGTAGACCTTGCGGGTCCCGTTGCGTACCGCGATACCGGCGGCGATCGCCGTTCCCGCGCTGATCAGCGACCACAGGGTGCTCTCTCTCATGACGCTCACTCCTTCCGTGACAGTGGGCGACGACCGCGCACTGCAGCGGCCGTTTCCGCCTCCAGCCTAGCCGAGTCTGCGCGATGCCCCCAGCCAGCAGCCGGCCATTGCGGTATCATCGGCCATAAAGGCCACCCGCCAACCAGGTACTCGTTCATGCCAGCCCCCCTGTTCCCGATCGACCGCGCGCCCTCGCTTGCTCCCTGGCGAGCGGGTGTCATGGCCGCCGAAACCTGGGCCAGCGCCCTGGCCACGATCGCCCTGCGCCAGCAGCTGTGGCTGACCCAGCCACCGACCAGCCTGCCGTTGCTGGACGAGAACCAGCGCATGGTGACCGAGAAGTGGGAGGCCGGGGTCGAGCTGGCCGCCGTCTGGCACGAGACCTGGGTGGATGCCTGCACTGGCCGCCTGCCCTGCTGGTGGGAATCCAGCCAGCGGATCCTGCACCCGCTGCACCGACGCACCATGGCCAACTCCCGGCGCCTGACGGCGCGCCCGCCGCGGCGCTCCTGACGCGTCCGAGGGCCTCCCTCACCCATCCGGCGCGGCCTCCCGGCTGCCGTCGTAGCGAATGCAGTGCCCATAGCGCTCCCACGACGGCTCGTCGTTGGGGCTGTTGTGGAAGGTATCGCCCTGCGAGAGATTGGGCGGGGTGTCGAAGCCGCGGCAGTTGGCGGCATCGTCCAGCGAGACCTGGAAGCCGTGGCCGTTGTCGACGAAGCGGTTGTTGCGGAAGACGTTGTCGCGGCTGAAGCTGTCCTCCCAGCACTCCACCGGGTTGCGGTGACGAATCGAGCAGGTCAGGAACACCCCGGCCTGGCGATTGCCGCGGAACAGGTTGTCACGGAACACATTGTGTTCGGCATCCGCCAGGTAGATCCCGTGGGAACCGTTGTCGAGGAGCCGGTTGTCGATGACCTCGCCATCGCGCAGGTATTCGACGGTAATGCCCGCGGCGACGTTGTGCTCGATGGTGTTGCCGACGACCCGCGTGGCCCCCGCCCGATTGAGCGACAGGCCGTCCCACTGGGCCCCGGCCAGGTGATTGTCCTCGATGGTCACGTCACGGCTGTGGTACTCGGTCAGCAGGCAGGCGCTGCGACAGTCGCGGATGTCCAGCCGACGCAGGGTGACGCCGTTGCCGCGCCGCACGATCAGCGCGCTGTTGCTGAGGTAGGGCAGGTCCTCGCGGAACTCCGGACCGCCGGCACCACTGCCGCGAATCGCCAGATCGCTGACCGTGACATCCTGAATCGGCCTGCCCGGTACCTGCCGACGCGCCTCGCCGAGCACCAGCACCGGGCTGACCACGCCCTCCACCAGACTCAGGCGGGTGGCCTGGGCGCCCTGACCGCGCAGGGTCACGTGGTCACGCTCGACCGTGACCATGTCCTGGAGGCGGAAGTCTCCCGCCGCCAGGCACACGGTCTGCGGCGCACCGCTGTCGGGCAGCCCGTCGATCGCGTCCTGCAGGCTTTCCCCGGGGCGCACCAGCCGATCGCAGTCATCACCGCCCGTCGCCGCCAGCGCGCCACCGCTCATCAGCCCGCTCAGCACCAGCAATCCGAGGCCCAGCAGAAGGTCGCCCAACCGCCGCCCGCCGAATCGTCTCGTCATCACGCCTCCTTGTGATACGTCGCCTCGCCCGGATCGCCGGGCCCGTGTACGGACTTTGCCCGAAACCGCTCCCGCCTGCCACGCCCTTGAAGGCTATCGGGCCCGTCGCCACTGTCTACACTGAGGACGCGAGAAAGGATGCATTCACGCACGTCACCAAGGAGAACGTGATGAGCCGCAATACCCTCACCGCCGTCAACCCGGCCACCGATGAGGTCATCGGGCAGCACGAGATGCTCGACGAACAGGGCGTCCGCGACAAGCTGGACGCCACGCGCCGCGGCTACGACGAACTGCGCCGGCTGACGGTCGCCGAGCGCGCCAGGAAGCTCCATGCCGTCGCCGACCTGATCGAGCAGCGCCAGGCCGACATCGGCGAGGTGATCTGCCGGGAGATGGGCAAGAAGTTCTCCGGCGTGATCGCCGAGACGAAAATCTCGGCGGCGATCGTGCGCTTCTACGCCGATCATGCCGAGGAATTCATGGCCCCCAAGCCCAAGCAGGTGCCCGGCGCGCAAAAGGCCGAGGTGGTCCGCGACCCGATGGGCGCGGTGCTCGGCATCATGCCCTGGAACTACCCGCTCTATCAGGTGGTGCGCTTCGCCGCGCCCAACCTCGCCGGCGGCAACGCCTGCCTGCTCAAGCACGCCTCCAATGTCCCCGGCAGCGCCAAGCTGATCACCCAGCTGTTCCACGACGCCGGCTTCGAGGAAGGCACCTTCACCTGGCTGCCGGTCTCGTCCAGCGCGATCGAGGGCATCCTGCGCGACCCGATCGTCTGCGGGGTCACGCTGACCGGCAGCGAGGAAGCCGGCCGCGCCGTGGCCAGGCAGGCTGGTGAGCTGATCAAGCCCAGCGTGCTCGAGCTCGGCGGCATCGACCCGCTGATCGTGCTCGACGACGCCGATGTCGACAAGGCCGTGGAGATTGCCATCAACGGGCGCTTCGACAACACCGGCCAGAGCTGCGCGGCCTCCAAGCGCCTGATCGTGGTCGAGTCGATGGTCGAGCGCTTCACCGAGCGCCTCGTCGACCAGGTCCAGAAGCTGCGCATCGGCAACCCGCTCGACGAGGACACCGACATCGGCCCGATGTCGCGCAAGGACCTGCGCGACGACCTCCACGACCAGGTCAAGCGCGCAGTGCAGCACGGCGCCCAGATCGAGACCGGCGGCCAGGTTCTCGAGCGCTCCGGTGCCTGGTACGCGCCGACCGTGCTGACCAACGTCGCCCCGGGCAACCCGGCCTTCGACGAGGAGCTGTTCGGCCCGGTCGCCGCGGTGATCACCGCCGACAACGTCGAGCACGCCATCGAACTGGCCAACCACAGCCCCTACGGCCTGGGCGGCACCGTGGTCGGCCAGGACCTCGCGCGCGCCGAGGCGGTGGCCCGTCGTCTCGACGTGGGCATGAGCTTCGTCAACCGCCCCACCACGCCCTTCGCCGAGCTGCCCTTCGGCGGCGTCAAGCGCAGCGGCTACGGCCGCGAGCAGAGCGAGTACGGCTTCGGCGAGTTCCTCAACGTGCGCACGGTGTTCGTCGCCGACGCCTGAACGGAGCCACACCGCGCCGTGACGGCGCCCCGAAACAGCGAGGCCCCGCCAGGTGGCGGGGCCTCGGTGCATCGGGCGAACGGGTGTTCAGTCGTGATCCTGCCAGGGGGCCAGCCCCTGCAGGGCATCGCTCAGCGGTTGCAGGTCGTCACAGGACGCCGGGGCGTGCGGCTGGTGGCCGATCTCGAGCACCGGCCGATCGGTGAAGGTGGCGGCGAGCTGCTCGCGCCATGGACGCTGCTCGTCGCGCCAGTTGGCCAGCCAGGTGCTGTCGACGTCTTCCGGCAGGCACTTGTTGACTACCAGCGCACCGACGTGCAGGCCGTGGGACTCGAGCAGCTCGCGGGTACGGGCCGTCTCCAGGGTCGGCAACCGCTCGGGATTGGCGACCAGCACCACCGCCGAGTGCGCGGCGCAGGTCAGGTGCTCGCGGGCCGCGGCCAGGCGCCCGCGACGACGCATCAGCGCCTCCTGGATCGGATCGTCGACCACCTCGCCGTCGCCCAGCCACGCCTTGTAGTCACTGCGCACCTTGCGCCGGCGCTGCATCAGGCCGTCGACCCAGGCGCCCATGATCTCGGGCAGCGCCAGCAGACGCACGGTGTGGCCGCCGGGAGCGGTGTCGAAGATCAGCCGGTCGTAGTCCCGGCCGGTCTCGAGCAGTAGCCCGACCAGGGCATCGAACAGTGCCGCCTCCTCGGTGCCCGGCGCATGACGCGCCAGATCCAGCTGGCGGAACACCGTGGTGCTGCGCTCACCGCTGACCAGCGGGCGGATCGTCTCCTTGACCTGATCGAGATAGCGCTGCGTCTCGCGGTCGGGATCGAGCTCGACCACATCGAGGTCGGGGCGCATGCGCGTCGGGGTGGCCCCCGGCGCCCGACCGAACAGATCGGCCAGATTATGGGCGGGATCGGTGGAGACCAGCAGGGTCTTCTGCCCCGCCGCCGCGCAGTTCAGCGCATAGGCAGTGGCGCAGCTGGTCTTGCCGACCCCGCCCTTGCCGCCGAAGAACAGGCTCTTGGCCATGGGAACTCCTCGTCGGGTGGCAGGGCGGCTAGCAGCAGCGGAAGCTGTCCAGCGGCGAACGCGGAATGCCCTGACGCCGGTGCCACTCGTGGAAACGCTCGAGCATGTAGGGGTAGAGCTCGAGGGTCATGTCGCTGACGGGGTTGGGGATGCCCATCATGTCGCAGAAGCACAGCAGCATGAACAGGTCCTCCTCGTCCTGCAGCTCGCGGGCGATCTCCTGGCGATGCGGCAGGCTCAGCACCGCATCGTAGCCCTGGATGACCCGGCCGATCCGCGCCCGCCAGCCGGCGGGCGCGTTGTCGTCACGATCAGCGCGGCTCATCGCTCAACGCATCCAGACGTTCGCCGGCCCCCTGACGGAAGCTGCGCGACGCCTCCAGCAGGATCCACAGCGTGAAGACCAGGATCAGGCTGCCGAAGCTGAACAGCAGCAGGTTGCGCGGGGCATCCCCGAAGCCGGACCAGGTGAAGATCACCTGCTGCCCCATCGCCCACAGGGTCATGACCAGCAGGAACAGCATCGGTGCCAGGGTGAACACCACCGGCCGGCCCTGGCGCTTGAGCCATACCGACACCAGCATCAGGGTGATGCCCGCCAGCAGCTGATTGCTGGTACCGAACAGCGGCCACAGCAGGTAGCCGCCGGAGCCGAAGCCGTTGGGGCCTTCCGGCAGGATCACCAGCGCCGCGCTGGAGACCACGGCGATGCTGGTCGCCACGTGCTTGCGGGCCAGCACCGGCATGCCGTACTCGGTGCCCAGCTCGGCGATGATGTAGCGCATCAGGCGCACCGCCGTGTCCAGGGTGGTGGCCGCGAAGCTGACCACGATCACCGCCACCAGCGTGGAGCCCATCTGCGGCGGAATGCCCAGGTTGGCCGCCAGCTGGCCGGCGCCCTTGACGAACGAGCCCAGGCCGCTGGAGCCGGCCGCCGCGAAGCTGGAGTAAGTGGCGGTGAAGTCGGCGCCGCTGGCGAACAGCGTGCCCACGGCGATGATCGCCACCATGGCCAGCATGCCCTCGCCGAGCGCGCCGCCGTAGCCGATCAGCCGGGCGTCGGTTTCCTTGTCGAGCTGCTTGGAGGTGGTGCCCGAGCCGACCAGGCCGTGGAAGCCGGAGATCGCCCCGCAGGCGATGGTGATGAACAGCAGCGGATACCAGCTGATGTCGGCCTCGCCGTTGACCGCCGGCGCGGTCATCGCCGGCGCCCCGAACAGCAGGCCCAGGTAGAGCAGCGCCAGGCCGACGACCAGCTGGTGGGAGTTGATGTAGTCACGCGGCTGCAGCAGCTTCCAGACCGGCAGGGTGGAGGCGACATAGACGTAGACCATCAGCACCACGATCCACACCAGGAAGGCCATCGAGGTGCCGTCGAAGCCGCCGACGACCGGCGCGTCCGCACCGCCGAACCAGCTCACCAGGTCGATCTGCAGGGCCGGAACCTCGCTGGCCAGCAGCGCCGCGCCGTACATGACCACCAGCGCCACCACCGAGGGCAGCAGCATCGAGCCCGAATGCCGGTAGACGCGATAGCCGATCCATACCGCCAGCGGGATCTGGATGAACACCGAGAGCACGCTCGACGGGAAGGTGATGAACAGCTTGGCGATGACCCACGCGAAGACCGCGTTGATCATCAGCACCAGGATCAGAATGATGAACAGGAACAGCAGCTTGGCGCGCTGGCCGATGAGCCGGTTGGCCAGGGTGCCGATCGAGTGGCCCTTGTGGCGGCTCGACAGCACGATGGCGCCGAAGTCGTGCACGCCGGCGGCGAAGACCGTGCCCAGCACCACCCAGAGGATGGCCGGCAGCCAGCCCCAGTAGATGGCGATGGCGGGGCCGACGATGGGCGCGGCACCGGCCACCGAGGTGAAGTGGTGGCCCCACAGGATCCACTTGTTGGTGGGCACATAGTCGACGCCGTCGCGGTAGGTGTGCGCGGGCGTCTGGAAGTCGGGGTCGAGGCGATAGATGCGTTCGGCGATGAACTTCGAATAGAATCGAAAGCCCATCACGAAACACACGACGCCGAAAACGGCGATCCAGATTGCGTTCATGACGTGTCCTTGGTGGCTGACAGCGGGAGAGGCGCTGCTCACGACGGGTAACAGCGCACGCCTTCGGCCTGGACCGGCGCGCCGCGTCGCGCACCGGTTACAATCGAAGCAGGCATAACCTGAGAAGGCTAAGCAATTATTCGCCAGCCGTTGACCGGCGTCAAACGAGCCGCGGCCTCGGCCCGGCCGGCAGCCTTCCGGAAACCGCTGCATGCCGGGCTTCGCGCCGACCGGGCCGGGACCGGCATGCGACGAATGTCTAGTCGGCCGCGGATTGTTGCCTTCGCGCCTCGCCGCCTACGATGGAAACGCTTACCGTTTCCACACGACCGCCGCCACCGGCCGCCGCCGCCTCCACGTCCGCCCTTCACCCCGCGGCCGGGCCGACAGCGGGCCCCGGACCGGCGGGTCGCACGCAGCGCCAGCCGGCCGCCGAGGACCCATGATGACTTCCCGCTCCACCCCTCCCGAGATTCTCACCTTCGGCGAGGCGATGACGCTGTTCGTCGCCGAGACGCCCGGCGACCTGGCCGGGGTAGAACGCTTCCGGCGCGGCATCGCCGGCGCCGACACCAACGTCGCCATCGGCCTGGCGCGGCTGGGCTTCCATGTCGGCTGGCTGAGCCGGGTCGGCGACGACAGCTTCGGCACCTGCATCCGCCGCACCCTGGAGGCCGAAGGGCTGGACTGCCGCCACCTGACACGCGATCCCGACCACGCGACCGGCCTGGTGTTCAAGGCGCGTGTCGACGACGGCTCCGATCCGCATGTCGAGTACCTGCGCCGCGGCAGCGCCGCCAGCTTTCTCTCGCTCGCGGACGCGCAGTCGGTGGACTTCACTACCGCCCGCCACCTGCATGCCACCGGCATCCCGCCCGCCCTGTCGGCCTCGGCCCGCGAGCTGGCCTTCCACATGCTCGAGCGGGCCCGCGCCGCCGGCGCCGGTATCTCGTTCGACCCCAACCTGCGACCCGGCCTGTGGGCAAGCGAAGCCGAGATGCGCGATACGCTCAACGCGCTGGCGAGCCGCGCCGACTGGGTGCTGCCCGGCCTCGCCGAAGGGCGGCGGCTGACCGGGCTGGACTCCGCCCACGACATCGCCGGCTTCTACCTCGATCGCGGCGCCCGGGCGGTGATCATCAAGCTGGGCCCCGAGGGCGGCTACTATCGCGATGCCCAGCGGAGCTTTACCGTCGAGGGCTTCCCGGTCGCCGAGGTGGTCGACACCGTGGGCGCCGGGGACGGCTTCGCCGTGGGGGTGGTCAGCGCCCTGCTCGACGGGCTCTCCCCGCGGGCCGCGGTGCGCCGCGGCAACCTGATCGGCGCCCGGGCGGTGCAGGTGCGCGGCGACATGGAAGGCCTGCCCCATCGCGCTCGACTCGCCGAGCTCGAGGGCGAGTTGCCGCCGCTGGTGGACTGAGAGCCCCGCGGCGGCGCCCCATTCACGACGTCTAATGTTGCGTTAAGACACGGCGAGCATGCTAACGGTCGGCGGCAACGCCAACATTCATCACGCAACACAGGACAGCTCTCATGAATATCGGCGCAGCCAATCACGCGCTCCTCCAGCAGGCGGCCCAGGCTCAGACGGCATCCCAGCCCCAGCCGGCCGCCAGGCCCGACAACGACGGCGACCAGGACGACGGCGTTCAGCGCAGCCCGCGCCCCCAGGGCTCCCTGGGCCACAACATCGACGTCGAAGCCTGAGACTGGCCTGCCGCCTGCCCGGCAGGCGGCAGGCCACCGGGCCCCGGAACAGCACGGGGGCGACGAACGCGGAACATGCGATACCCTGAAGGGCACGCCGGGGCGCCGCCAGGCAGCCACACTGCCGACGCAGGCGTGAACGCCCTTCCCGACCCCCAGGCCCGGAGCCACCATGAAGAAACGCATCACCGCCTTTCGCCGTCTCAAGCAGCATCACCTGGAACAGCTCAGCGAGCACTTCCATGTCGACTACTTTCCCGAACTCGACTCGCCCGACGACCCGGCCTTCCGCGAGGCCCTGCGCGAGGCCCACGGGCTGGTCGGCGCCGGCCTGCCGATCACCCCGGCGCTGCTCGACGAGGCCCCGCACCTGGAAGCCATCGCCAGCATCTCGGTGGGCGTCGACAACTACCCGATCGACGAGCTGACCCGCCGCGACATCCTGCTGTGCAACACCCCGGACGTGCTCACCGAGACCACCGCCGACACCGGCTTCGCGCTGATCATGGCCACCGCCCGGCGGGTCGTGGAGCTGGCCGACTTCGTCAAGCGCGGCGACTGGCAGGCGAGCATCGGCGAGGCGCAGTTCGGCAGCGACGTGCACGGCAAGACCCTGGGCATGGTCGGCCTGGGACGCATCGGCGCCGCCGTGGCGCGGCGCGGCGCCCTGGGCTTCGGCATGCCGGTGCTCTACTCCAACGCCTCGCCCAAGCCCGAGCTGGAGCGCGAACTCGGCGCGCGACGCCGCGAGCTCGACGAACTGCTCGCCGAGGCCGACTTCGTCTGTGTCACCGTGCCGCTGACCGCCGAGACCACCCGGCTGTTCGGCGCCGCGCAGTTCGCGCGCATGAAGCCGAGCGCGATCTTCATCAACATCGCCCGCGGCAAGGTGGTCGACGAACCGGCCCTGGTCGCCGCCCTCGAGGCCGGCGAGATTCGCGCCGCGGGCCTGGACGTCTTCGCGCAGGAACCGCTGCCGGGCGACTCGCCGCTGCCGCGCATGGCCAACGTGGTCGCGCTGCCGCACATCGGCTCGGCGACCGTCGAGACCCGCGATGCCATGGCCCAGCGGGCGGTCGACAACATCGCCCGGGCGCTGCGTGGCGAGCGACCGATCAGCCTGGTCAACGCGGCCGCCTGGGACGCTCGGCATGACTGACATCATCCTTTCGGCCGACCTTGCTCTGGACAGCCTGCGCTATACTCGACATCGCGACGCATTGCCGTGGCCATGACAATAACGTCCCGGAGACCTCCTCACGTGGACCCACAGCGGGGAACCCCTCATGCGCTCTTGCGGGCTGCCGGCCGATACCGCGCGCCCCGGTGAGTACGCTCGCCGCCTGGCGGCGCTCTGGCGCGCCCAGGGCGACGTCGACTACCGCCGGGCCAAGGCGCGCGACTACACGCGGTTCACGGTGGGCTCGCTGGGCCTCACCGCGGTCTTCGTGCTGTGCACGATCGGCTGGGACTTCGCCCTCGACGCCGACCACGCCGGCGACGCCATCGGCCACCGGCTGACCGAGGCCGGCGCGGTCCTGCTCTGGGCGCTGGCCACGCACCACGGCCTGCATAGCGGACGATCGCGCGTCGCCACCCTGGCGGTACCGCTGTTCGTCGAGGCCAGCTTCCTGGACGTCCTCAGCCTGTTCGAGCACGGCCGAGCCTACGGCATGGGCGGCTTCCTGTACTTCTTCATCTTCGTGCCCTTCCTGCTGCTCGGCCAGTCGCTGCGCCTGTCGATCCTGGTGCTCTCGGCGATCACGCTGTTCCCCCTGCCGGTCGCCTGGCTGGGCGGCTACGATGACTTCGATCGCCGGGTCTACCTGGCCTACATGCTGGTCAGCCTGGCGCCCGTGCTGGCGTTGCGCGGCTTCGTCGAGTACCTCTACTGGCAACTGTATCGCTACCGCTGCCGCATGGAACACCAGGCCGTCACCGACAGCCTCACCGGCCTGGCCAACCGTCGCCACTTCCTACACGAGGGCCTGCGACGCCTGAGGCGCCACCGCCGCCACGGGCAGCCGGTGAGCCTGCTGTTCATCGACATCGACCACTTCAAGCGGATCAACGACACCTTCGGTCATCGCGCCGGCGACACGGCCATCGCCCGGGTGGCCGAACGGCTGCAGCAGTGTCGCCGACCCGGCGACCTGCTGGCCCGCTACGGCGGCGAGGAGTTCGTGCTCCTGCTGCCGGGCACTGCGTCCACCCAGGCGAGCCAGGTTGCCGAACACATCCGCGCGACGATCGCCGCCACGCCCCTGCGACTGCCCGACGCGACGATCCCGCCGCTGAACCTGACCGCCAGCATCGGGGTCGCCGGCTACCGGGCGACGGAAAGCCGGGCCGTCGACATCGACCGCCTGATCCACGACGCCGATCTCGCGGCCTATAACGCCAAGCGCCAGGGCCGCAACCGGGTCGTCATGCACGCCGACGACACGCCTGGCGAGATGCCGCACGACGACCCCGCGCGCTGCGACGGGGCGTCGGCGGCCCGCGGGGCGACAAATGCGTCACGATGAGCTAGAGTATTAAGAAACAGCGTTCTTTAAGTCCGCAACCTCATGCTCAACCGCGCGCCGTCCCTGCCGATAATGGAGACAAGAGCCCCACGCCAGGGCTGGCCGCAAGAGACACGACCCATGCACCAACCCCTCTGTCTGCTGTTTGACTGCGATGGCACCCTGGTGGACAGCGAGCCGCTCCTCGCGGAAGTCATGGCCGATGCGCTCAACCGTGCCGGCCTGCCCTTCGTTGCCCGGCAATACATGGAGGAGTTCCGCGGCGTCCGCTTCATGACCATCGTCGCCGAGCTGGAACGCCGCCACGGCACCCTCGACCCCGGCGTCCGCGCCGCCACCGAGGCCGAGATGCGCGCCACCCTGGCCCGGCGCATGGCCAGCGAACTCCAGCCCATCCCCCACGTCCGCGAAACCCTCGAGCGGCTGGCGCACCATCCGCGCTGCGTGGCCTCCAACGGGCCCGAGCACAAGATCCGCAACGCCCTCGACAGTACCCGGCTGCGCCCGCACTTCGGCGACCGGCTCTACAGCGGCTACACCCTGAACTGCTGGAAGCCCGATCCGGGCCTGTTCCGTCACGCCGCCCTGGGCATGGGCCACGAGCCGTCGCGCTGCGTGGTCATCGATGATGCCGCCGTGGGGGTCGCCGCCGGCCTGGGCGCCGGGATGCACGTCATCCACATCAACCGCTTCCCCGAGACCGAAGTCACCCCGCCGGGGGCGATCGCCATGCACGACATGCGCGAGCTCCCCGGCCTGCTCGCCGGCCTGGCCGCGCACCTCGAGCCGCCGGCGGCCCTGGCCCGATAGGGCGCTGCATGCCTTGCCGGCGCGGCGATCGCCGCGTCGGCGCTCCTGCGCTATCATCGAGACTCATCCATCGCCGCCAACAGGAGCCGCCGCATGGCCTCCCTCCAGGACCAGCTGCGCGGTCTCGTCTACTCCACCGAGCATGGCGAGACCTGCCCCGACTGCCGACAGCCCATCGCCGAGTGCCGCTGTGCCGATGACGCCGAGGCCGCGCGTCTCGCCACCCTCGACGGCATCGTGCGCATCCGCCGCGAGACCAGCGGTCGCAAGGGCAAGGGCGTGACCACCGTGAGCGGGGTGCCGCTGGTCCAGGACGAGCTCAAGGCCCTGGCCAAGTCGCTCAAGAAGCGCTGCGGCACCGGCGGCGCGGTCAAGGACGGCGTGATCGAGATCCAGGGCGATCATCGCCAGAGCCTCAAGGCCGAGCTCGAGTCGCGGGGCTATACCGTCAAGCTGGCCGGCGGCTGAGCGCCGCCACGCCCCCGCACTGCCGTTTCCACCGCCTTCGGAGATGCCCATGCCCCGCTCGTCCGGCTCGCTGTCCCGCCTTCTCGCCACCGGCGCCGTGCTGCTCGCCTTGACCGCCTGCGCCCTGACACCGCGCTTCGCCAACCTCGAGGCCCGCATCGTCAGCGACCAGCCCCTGGCGCTGCCGCGCAATGCCGAACTCACGGTTACCCTGCGCGAGGCCGGCGCCAAGGCGGCCACAGTGGCCGAGGCCACCTACACGCGGCTCGGCGGCGGGCCGATTCCGGTGGTGCTGCGCTACGACGACAACGCCATCGAGGGCGGGCGGCGCTACGTGCTGAGCGCGGCGATCCGCGCCGACGGACGGCTGCTCTACACTTCGCCCAAACCGGTTCCCGTGCTCACCGGCGATGCGGCCTCTCCGGGGCGTATCGAGGTGCCGGTGGCCCCCGTCTCCCGGCCCTGATGTCACGAGGCCGACTCGGTACTTGCCAAACCCGGCCTCGCGACCCAGCCTGAGGGCATTCAGGGACACCGTCACAGGGAGACACGCATGGAAACCCTCCGCATTCCCGGCACCGACCTGACTCCGACGCGCATCGGCCTCGGCACCTGGGCGATGGGCGGCAAGCAATGGGGCGGCACCGACGATGACCAGGCGATCCGCACCATTCATGCCGCGCTCGACAAGGGCGTCACGCTGATCGATACCGCCCCGGCCTATGGCTTCGGTCATGCCGAGGAAGTCGTCGGCAAGGCACTCGCCGACGGCGGACGACGCAACGACGTGGTGCTCGCCACCAAGGTGGCGCTGGAATGGGGCGACGGCATCGACGGGGTGGTGCGCAACGCCACGGCGCGTCGCATCGAGCAGGAGGTCGAGGACTCGCTGCGCCGACTGCGCACCGACACCCTCGATATCTATCAGGTGCACTGGCCGGACCCGAAGACGCCCATGGAGGAGACCGCCGGCGCCCTGCAGCGGCTCCATCAGGCCGGCAAGATCCGCGCCATCGGCGTCAGCAACTTCTCGCCCGAACAGTGCCGGGCATTTCGCGAGGTCGCGCCACTGCACACCGTTCAGCCGCCGCTCAACCTCTTCGAGCGCGAGGCCGAGCGCGACATCATCCCCTACGCCGAGCGCGAGAACCTGGCCATGCTCACCTATGGCGCGCTGTGTCGCGGCCTGCTGAGCGGCAGGATGTCCCGTGACGTCCACTTCCAGGGCGACGACCTGCGCCAGTCCGACCCCAAGTTCCAGCAGCCGCGCTTCGATCAGTATCTGGCGGCGGTCGCCGCACTCGACGAGCTGGCCCGCGAGCGGCACGGCAAGCATGTGCTCGAGCTCGCCGTGCGCTGGCTGCTCGACAGCCACGCCAACGGCATCGCCCTGTGGGGCGGACGGCGCCCCGATCAGATGGACCCGCTCGATGCCATCGACGGCTGGAAACTGAGCCGGGACGACCTGACCGAGATCGATCGTATCCTCGAGACCCATATTACCGATCCGGTGGGACCGGAGTTCATGGCCCCGCCGAGCCGCTGAGACGTTTACCGCGGAATCAGGATACGCGCCCGTGCCATCGGCACGGGCGCCTTGCATTGACGGCCGCCCCCAAAGGGAGCCGCGTCACCCCGGCGCCAACAGATCGGTCAGGGTAGCGTCCACCGGGGCATCGACCTTCAGGGCGTAGAGATCATCGGCGCGGGTCCGGCCGCGGTTGATGCAGGCGATCGGCTGGCCGGCCCGGGCGGCCTGGCGCGCGAAGCGGTAGCCCGACTGGACCATCAGCGAGGAGCCGACCACGAGCAGCGCATCGGCGGCCTCGAGGGCGGCGAAGGCCGCCGCGACCCGCGCGCGGGGCACGCTGTCGCCGAAGAACACCACGTCGGGCTTCCAGATGCCGTCGCCGCAGCGCGGGCAGGCCGGCACCCGGAAGGTCGAGAAGTCGAGCCCGTCCAGGTCGGCGTCGCCGTCCGGCCCCACCTTCGCCTCCAGCGACAGCCAGTGCGGGTTCGCCCCGGCCAGCTCGGCATGCAGGTCGTGGCGCATGCGCTGCGCACCGCATCCCATGCAGCGCACGATCTCGGCCCGGCCGTGCAGATCGATGACCCGCCGTGATCCGGCGCGCTGGTGCAGCCCGTCGACGTTCTGGGTGACCAGCGCGGTGACCCGACCGCGCGCCTCGAGCGCGGCCAGCGCCCGGTGCGCCGGCCCCGGGCGCGCCTGCTGGATGGCACGAAAGCCGATCAGGCTGCGCGCCCAGTAGCGCTGACGGGTCGCCGGGCTGGCCATGAACGCCTGGTGACGAACCGGCGGCGAACGTTTCCAGGCACCGCTGGCATCACGGTAATCGGGAATGCCGCAGCCGGTGCTCACCCCCGCCCCGGTCAGCACCATCAGCCGGGGATGGCGCTCGATGAAGGCGCGCAGGGCGGCCAGTGGCGCGGCCGGTGCAGGAGAGGCGACCTCAGGGGCCGCGAAAGCATGATCGGGCAAGGGCATACGACGAGTGGCGACTGGCGAGTCGCGAGTTTTTGCGTCAAGGTAAAAACGTCTCACACACTGATGGCAAGTACCAGCGCCGCGAACGGATGTCACCGATGCTCCCGATCTCCGCGTCCTCCCGCCACCCCCGTCAGGCGCTCGCCCGACGCCTCTACCCGGCCCGGGTAGTCGGCCTGGCGCTGGGCATGGTCGCCGTGGCCGCCGCCTGGCAGGCGGCGCCGCCGGCATGGCCGTGGTGGGTGCTGCTGGGACTCAACGGCCTGGGCTGGCCGCACCTGGCCCGCTACCTGGCCACCCGGGTGCGCGATCCGCACCGCACCGAGCGTCACTGCCTGCTGATCGACGGCCTGCTGACCGGCTTCTGGGTCGCCGCCGTCGACTTCGCGCCGATCCCCGGCGCGGCGCTGATCGCACTCTATAACCTCGGCACCCTCGCCGTCGGCGGCCCCCGCCTGCTGGCCGCCGGCGCCCTGGCCTGGCTGGCCGGCGGCGGCGTGGGCGCCCTGATCTGGCCGACCCCCGACTGGCAACTGCTGCCCGCGCCGCTCGCCCTGCTGGGCGCCCTGCCGCTGTTGCTGCTCTATCCGTTGATGATCGGCTGGCGCAGCTACCATCAGGCCTGTCAGCTGGTCGAGCAGAAGCGCCGCGAAACCCGTCAGCGGCGCACCGATGCCCTCACCGGTCTCTACAACCGCGCCCACTGGGAGCGGGTGATCGAGAGCCATTTCGATGGCGGCCGCCCGCCCCTGTGCCTGGCGCTGCTGGAGATCGACCATTTCCAGCGCATCAACGACACCTTCGGTCACGCCATGGGCGACCAGGTCCTGCGTCGCACGGCGCGCTTCCTGCAGGAGACACTGGGCGAGGAGGCCCTGCTCGCCCGCCACGGCGCCACCACCTTCGGCCTGCTGCTGGCCGAGACGCCCCTGGACCGCGCCCTCACCCAGCTCGACGGACTGCGCGCGGCCTTCCTCGAGCCCGAGGTCCAGGGCGAGAGCCTGCTGCCTTGCACGCTCAGCATCGGCCTGGCCGAATGCCATACCACCCTGAACCGGCCGGGCGAGTGGCTGCAGCAGGCCGAGCTGGCGCTGGACAGTGCCCGGGTACAGGGGCGCAACCGGGTGGTGGCCTACAGCGGGACCGCGCGCTCGGCCTAGCGGTAAAACCCCGCCCGGTGTTCACGGGACGGCCTGCCCGGCTAATCGGGAGGGGGGCGCCCAGGCTGACCGGTCTGCCGGCGTCTCCTGCAGGCGGGAGAGGATTCCTCCTCGACAGCGGCGGCCCGGTGGCGCCGGCATCGCGACTGACGTCGCACCCACGACTAGGCTTCGGATGAGCAACCTCTGCCAAGAAATCACGCCTGGCGGCGCATGGCCTGCCACGCCGGGCTTGGCTAGAATGAGCCCTCGTCTTTCCGGGTGGCAAGGATGGCTGAGATGCCCTGGCTGGAATACCTGATTCCGTTGATCTTCCTCGCGCCGCTGGGCGCCACCGCGGCCATCGTCCTGGCCCTGCGCAACCTGCACGATGCCCGCATTCGCTCGCCGATCGATGCCCACCCCCTGCGCGAACCCGGCCAGGCGCTGCGCGATCGCCTCGACCACGCCTTCACCGGGCTGTTCCTCAACGGGGCGCTGGGGCCGATCGTGATTCTCGCCCCGCTGACCTACGGCATGGGGCGGATGATCGTCACCGACGCCTCGATCTGGCTGGAGTGGGCGGTCTATGGCCTGATCTGCTCGGCCCTGGTCCTGCTGTTCTGCCTGCTGCTGATTCGCGACTTCCAGCGCATCCGCCGCCTCAAGCTGGGACTGGCCTGCGAGCTGGCGGTGGGCCAGGAGCTGGAGCACCTGATTCGCCCCGAGGACCACCCCTACTTCGTCTTCCACGACATTCCCAGCGAGACCTTCACCATCGACCACGTGGCGCTGACCCCCCATGGCGTCTTCGTCATCGAGACCCGGGCCCGCACCTTTCCGCTGGACGCCAGCGGCCAACCGCAGCGTGACGTGGCGGTGGAGAGCCAGCGCCTGCGCTTTCCCGGCTGGAGCGAGCGCCAGCCGCTGCGCAAGACGCGCCAGGCGGCGGAGTGGATGCGCCACTGGCTGGCACGGGAGTGCAACGCCGACGTGCCGGTACGCGGCATGCTGGTGCTGCCGGGCTGGCGTATCGACCTCGAACAGGCGCCAGCGGGGGTGGATGTGGTCAACGGCGAGAACCTGACCCGGCGGCTGATCGACACGCCGCTGGGGCCGCTCGACCCGGCCACCCATGACCGCGTCGCCCAGGCCCTGCGCCGGCGTGGCGCCCTGCTCGATGACCGCCGCCGCGAGACCCCCTCGATCTGATCAGTCCCGGACCGCCGTCACCCGTACCCGCGACGCACAGCGTCCCCGGCGCAACGCCACCAGGCTGCCCGCCGCGGGGAAAGCGTCCAGTGCCGCCGCCCGGATGCCGATGCGCACCTCGGTCAGCCGCCGGTTGCCGCGACCGGCGCAGACCAGCTGCAACGCCCGGCCCCTTCCCTCGCCGAAGGCCGCCTCGAAGGCCGCGATCAGGTCATTGCGCGCCACGATACTGCCCTGGTGGATCACCACGAAGTCGGCGAAGGCGCTGGCGTTGACCGCCGCCAGCAGGTCGAGTGCCGTGGCGAAGTAGTCGGTCGGGGCGATCGCCAGGCAGGCGGCGTGCTTGGCGTATTCGTGGCGATCGAGACAGCTCGCCCGCCCCGGCATCGCCCGGTCGAGCCGCGCGGCAAGCGCCCTGGGCAGCTCGAAGGGCGCATGCGCCCGGCAGAAGCCGCCGTCGGGCCGTGGCGACTCGCCGAAGCAGCCCTCGGCCCGCCACTGCCGGCGGCTCACGCCGGCCTCGGCGACCCGCTCCGGACGCGACGGCCACAGCCCGTGCAGCACGAAGCCCTCGCCGGCGGCCTCGCGCAGGCGTGGCTCGCGGCACTCCCTGGGCGGCGAACGCCGGCTCGCGCAGAACCCCGGATGCCAGGTCAGCGCCAGGGTGTAGTGATCGAACGCGTCGGCAGACGCCGAAGGCGGAGCGTCAGGCTGCGCCCCGGCGCCCCCGATGGCCAGCAGCCCGGCCAGCAGCAGGCCGAGCCGGGCCGTCCACCGGCCCCGGGCGTTCAGTGGCAATGCCCGCCGCCCTGGCGGCGGCCCCAGAAGAATGCCGCCAGTGCCACGGGCAGCAGCACCACGTTGAGCAGCGTCACGTAGTTCCAGCCGAAGACGTCGCGGCCCAGGCTGACCTGACGCTCGCCCTCGGGCAGCCAGCCCAGGAGGGCGAAGCCGTAGTCCAGGCACAGCGCGGTCACGATCGCCCCCAGGAAGAACACCAGCGCCATCCAGCCGGCGGCCTTCCAGCCATAGTAGCGCCGGTAGACCGAGAGCATCGGCAGGGTGATCAGGTCGGAGAGGATGAAGGCGATCACTCCGCCGAAGGAAATGCCGCCCTTCCACAGCACCGCGGCCAGCACGATGTTGCCCACCGAGCAGACGAAGGCCAGCACGGCGATGATGCTGCCGGCCACGGCGTTCCACAGCAGCACCCCGAAGCCGGGGTTGTCGCCCTCGGTGAGGAACACCGAGCGCCAGACCTCGTCGGGCACGAGTACCGAGAGGATCGCCGCCACCGTCACGCCGATCAGGATGTCCTTGCCGACCATCGTCACGTCCATGTGGAAATGCGACGCGGCGGTGCGCAGCTTGCCGACGAAGGCGCTCTCGCCGTGGCCTTCATGGCCCTCATGATCGTGGTCGTGGTCGTGACCGCCATGGTCATGGTGGTGCTCGTGCCCGCCACCGCCGGCATCATGGCCGGCGTTCTCGCGGGCGGCGGCGACCACCGAGTCGGGCACCAGCAGCCGCACCAGCACCGCCATCACCACGATGAAGATCAGCCCGCCGACCAGTTCGCCGAGCACGAAGGCCAGGCCCAGCAGCGAGAACAGCACGATCAGGATCTCGAACACCAGGTTGGTGCTGGCGACCATGAAGGCCATGGCGTTGGCCCAGGCCGCCCCCTTCATGATCAGCGTGCGCGCCATGCTGGCGGCGGCGTAGGAGCAGCTCGACGACAGCGCCCCCACCCCGGTGGCCAGCGACAGCGAGCGCGGTGTGGCCCGGCCCAGCTTGTCGCCCACCAGCTCGGCGGGAATCCAGGCACGGATCACCCCCGAGAGCAGAAAGCCCAGTGCCAGGCCCCAGAAGATTTCCCAGACCATGCCGGCCCAGGACGCGACGAGTTCCTCGAGCATATCGCCTCCCTGTGATGTCTCATGGCTCCGCCCCAGCATAAACCCTTGTGTAGCCCACAGGTCCAACCCGGCGCCTGGTCGGCCGCGGCGTCACCGGGACTACTCGCCCTTGAGACGCCCGCCCATCTCCTGGGCCAGCTCGACCGCGTAGTGGTCGGTCATGCCGCCGATGAAGTCGAGCATGCGCCGATAGCTGGCATAGAGCGGCCAGGTCGGTCGCGGGGTGTTCTCGCCGATCAGCGCCAGCACGCGCTGGTGCTTGAAGGTCGAGCGGCCCTGATGATGCAGCTCGTGGGCCGCGCCGATGAACGCCTCGAGCAGGATGCCGAGGGTGGTATGGGCACCGATCTCCAGCTTGGCCTTGCGCTCGTTCTGGAAGATGCGCTCGCGGGCGAGCTGCTTGGCCGCCTTGACGCCCCAGTCGAGATCGGGGTGACAGAGCTCGAGCAGATCCTCGGTGAGCGCGCCGCCCAGCAGCGCCGTCTCGTGCTGGACGAACACCTCGCCGACATCGTTCACGGCGCGCTCCATGGCCGCCCCGCGCAACGCCGCGATGCGCCGGCGCTGCGACACGCCGCCGCCCAGCGCGGCGTACTCGGCGGGCTCGCCACCGGCGATCTGGATCAGGATGCCCGCCACCTCGTCGAAGCGCAGGATGCCCATCTCCAGGCCGTCCTCGAGATCCAGCAGCGCGTAGCAGATGTCGTCCGCCGCCTCGACCAGATAGGCCAGCGGATGCCGGCACCAGGCCCACTCGGCCCGCCGGCGCAGTCCCAGGGTCTCGGCCACCTCGGCGAGCTGCTCGCGCTCGGACTGGTAGGCCCCGAACTTGCCGGTGCGGCCGCCGTGCTCCACCGTCCACGGGTACTTGAGCAGGGTGCCCAGCGTCGCCGCGGTCAGGCGCATGCCGCCGCGGAACTGGTTGTATTCGATCTGGGTGACGATGCGAAAGCCCTGGGCATTGCCCTCGTAGGTCAGCAGGTCGTCGCGCTGGGTGTCGGTGAGCCCCTCGAGCAGCCCGCTGCCGTCGTTCTCGGCGCGCTTGAACCAGTCGCGGATGGCATACTCGCCGGCATGGCCGAACGGCGGGTTGCCGATGTCGTGGCCCAGGCAGGCCGCCTGGACGATCACCCCCAGGTCGGCCGGGGTGATCCACGCCGGCAGTCGCTCGCGCAGCTGCTCGCCGACGATCATTCCCAGCGAGCGTCCCACGCAGCCCACCTCCAGCGAGTGGGTCAGGCGGGTGTGGATATGGTCGTTGTCGGTGAGCGGATGGACCTGGGTCTTGCGCCCCAGCCGCCGGAACGAGCCGGCGAAGACGATCCGGTCGTGGTCCTTGTGGAAGGGGCTGCGACCCACCTCGCCGCGCGAGCCGCGCGGCTTGTCGTTGAGCCGGCCCGGCTCGAGCAGGCGTTCCCATTGCATCGACGTCATGCGGCATCCTCCAGGGTGGCGCGCCGCCCCTGCGGGGCAGCATGCCCGAGTTGGCCGCGGCGGCCGGTAGCTGTCAAGCCGGCATCGCGGCCGATCAATGCGCGCGAATCATCGCCGCCAGGTCCGCGGACACCGCGTCCAGCACCGTGGACCAGGCCAGGTAGGGCGTGCTCGCCGTGCCGTTGACCAGCACGCTGAACGCCCCCCAGCGGCCGCTCGCGGTGCGGAAGTAGCCGCCCAGCGCGCGGACCGTCACGGGTCGGTTGAGCGTGCCGGTCTTGAGCATCACGTGGTCCTGGAACAGGGGATCGCCACGGCGGATGAAGTGCATCGGGCCGTTGACCGGCAGCTGCAGCCCGGCCAGGAAGGCCGGGAACAGCGCCGGGCGCCGGTACATGGCCGCCAGCAGGGTGGTCACGCCCTGCGCCGAGGTGCGATTCTCCGGGGTCAGGCCGCTGCCGCTGTGCAGCACCAGCGGGCCATGCCCCGCCAGGCCCCGGGCGAAGCCGGCCACCGCCCTGCCGGCCTCGGGCAGCGTGGCCCGCGGCGTGTCGGCTAGGTCCAGGCTCAGGGTGTCGGCCATGAAGTTGTTCGAGTAGTCGAGCATGCGCTGCAGCAGCGTCTGCAGCGGCTTGCCGTCGACCTCGGCGAGCGGGGTCGCCGCCGCCGGGGGCCGGGTGCGGCTCACCGCCGTGCCGCCGGAGACCACGATCCCGGCCCGCGCGAGCATCGCCGCCAGGGTCCGGGCGGTCTGTTCGGCCGGCTCGGAGCTGGCACGATAGAGCGCCCGCGGCTGGCTGTCCCGGGCGATCTGGCCGCTGACCACCAGCACGTCGCCCCGCTCGTCGGTGACCCGCTCGGCATCGAGCCGGGACTCGCCGCCCCGGGCGACGGTGGTCACGCGGTTGTCGACGCGGGTGGTGGGCTCGACGGTGTTGCAGCTGAGGATCCGCGCCGCGCCGCCCACCCGCCCCGGCAGCACGTCGAGGCACCAGCTGGCGTAGTTGACCGCCGCCGAGGAGAGCCGCGCGCTGTAGGCGTTGTCGGCCCGCGAGGCGGCCCGGCAGCGGTCGGTGGTCACGCACTCGACGGGGCCGAAACGCCACTGGCTGACCACCAGCTGCCCCCTGACCGCCGTGACGCCGCGCTGGCGCAGCCGCTGGATCAGCCGCCACAGATCCTCGGAGACCAGCGCCGGGTCGCCGCCGCCCTCGAGCACCAGATCGCCGTGCAGCACGCCGTCGTCGTCGATCACCCCGGTCGACACCAGCCGGGTGGTGAAGCGATGCTGCGGCCCCCAGCGGTCGAGCGCCGCGGCCGCCGTGTAGAGCTTGGACACCGAGGCCGGCGAGAGCGAGCGCCGCGGCGCGATGGCCCCCAGCACCCGGCCGGAATCCAGCAGCTCGGCCCGGGCGCCGAGGCGATAGCCCTGCCCGGCCAGCCGCGCGACATGCTCGAACCCCGACGCCCGGGCGAACGGCCCCGGCAGAACCAGACACAGCACCACAAGCAACAGGGACAGACGACGCGACATGAGGGCTCCGTGAACGGTGAAGGCCATTCAGCCTAGTGGGCCGAGACCCGCGAAAAAACCTGAATCACCACCACCCCGGCGATGATCAGGCCCATACCCAGTACCGCCGGCCCATCGAGACGCTCGCCGAACCACACCACGCCGAGCAGCGACACCAGCACGATGCCCAGCCCGGCCCAGACGGCATAGGCGACCCCCACGGGCAGGCTGCGCAGCACCAGGGTGAGCAGGTAGAACGCCAGGCCGTAGCCGACCACCACCCCCACGCTGGGCCACAGCCGGGTGAACTCCCGCGAGGCCTTGAGCGCGGTGGTGCCGAGCACTTCGGCGACGATCGCCAGCAACAGGTACACATAGGCCATCAGTCACCTCCCGCCAGACGGCGGCGCATCACCCGATCGAACAGGGTATTGAAGAGCATGGCGTAGGCCAGGAAGAACAGCATGAAGCCGAGGTCCAGCCAGAACGCCTCCTCCAGGCTGATGCCCATCCACCAGGCCACCACCGGCAGGGTCATCACCAGCAGTCCGAGCTCGAAGCCGAAGGCCTGGGTGAAGCGCTGCCCGACGCTGCGACGCCGTGTCGGCACCAGCGCATCGAAGCCGCGATTCCAGACCAGGTTCCAGGCCATCGCCGCCGTGGCCAGCCCCACCGCCAGGGCGCCCATCTCGTCCATGCCGTGACCGGTCAGCCAGCTGGCCAGCGGCGTCACCATCACCAGGCCGCCGGCCTCGAACAGCAGCGTATGCACCACTCGTTCCCTCCAGGAGCGCATCCTCACCTCTCGAGATCCTGTCGCGAGGCCCGCACGGCCTCGACCCTGGGGCCTATTCTCGCCATCATGGCGATGGATTCGAGTTAGATTCCATCTAAAAACCTGATAGGACACCCATGCGCTGGACCCTCGATCAGCTGGAAGTGCTCATCGCCTGTGCCGAACACGGCTCCTTCTCGGCGGGCGCCCGCCACCTGGGCCGCGCCCAGTCCGCGGTCAGCACCGCCGTCGCCCATCTCGAGCTCGATCTGGGCCTGACGCTGTTCGACCGGCGCGGCCGCACGCCGGTGCTGACCGGCGAAGGGCAGGCGCTGGTCCGCGAGGCCCGCGAGATCCTGCGTCAGTGCGACCAGCTCGAGGCCCGCGCCCGCACCCTGGCCGGCGGCGAGGAGTCGCACCTGACCCTGGCCGTCGACGAGGCGCTGCCCTACCCGCCGCTGATGGACACCCTGCTGGTGCTGGCCGAGCGCTGGCCGAACCTGGAACTGTCACTGCTCAACGGCGCCCAGGCCGACATCCCCAGCTGGGTCGCCGACGGCACCGCCGACCTGGGCGTGCTGTTCAGCCAGCCTTCGCTGCCACCCCAGCTCGGCGTGCGCCAGATCGCCCGCCTGGCGCAGACCGCCATCGTCGCCCATGACCACCCGCTCGCCACCGCCACCCCGGTGCGGCTGTCGACGCTCAGCCGCCATCGCCAGCTGGTGGTGGCCTCGCCGCTGGGCGGCAACCGCAGCGCGCGGCTGTCGCCGCGCATCTGGCAGCTCAACAGCTACTACGCGATCGCCGAGCTGGTCACCCAGGGCATCGGCTGGGCGCTGGTGCCCACCCATATCGCCGACTACCCGATGTACCGCTCGCTGGTCAGCCGCCTGACTCTCGACGACCTGCCCGAGCCGCCCGGCGTCAGCGTGGAGCTGGTGCGTCGCCGCGATGCCGGCCAGGGGCCGGTCGCCCGCTGGCTCGAGGCGGAACTCAGCACGCGGCTGTCGCGCTGAGCGGGGTCAGGGCAGCCGCTGCGGTGCGTGGGGCAACGTGGCGGTCAGCCGCCAGAGCGGCTGCCCGCTTTGTGCATACTTGCGCTCGAAGGGCGTCAGGTAGTCGCCCTGCGGGTCATGGCGGACCACCGCCGGCCGCGGCTCGCCGGCGTGCTGCAGCGCCAGGGCGAACTCCTCCAGGTACAGTGCCCAGTTGGAGCGCAGCTCGAGACGCCCGCCCAGGGCGAGGATCGCCGGGAAGACCGGATGGCCGTGCCAGCGCAGCTTGAGCTGCGAGGCCTTCGGGTAGGGATTGGGATACAGCAGGTAATGGCGCTCCGGCTGCCAGCCGGCCCCCAGCGCCAGACGCCAGAAGTCGACCAGGTCGGCGCGCACCAGCAGGGCGTTGTCGGGCAGCGCGCCGTGCTCGCGCTCCAGCCGCGCCGCGCTGCGATCGACGCCGATCACCGCCCGGTCCGGATGACGAGCGGCCAGTGCCCGGGTGGAAAGCCCCACGCCGCAGCCGGCATCGAGCAGCAGCGGGCGCCCCTGCGCGGCCAGCCAGTCCTGCGCCCGGTCGAAGGCGTGCCGGGTGTGATCGGCGATCGGCTTGCGCCAGGGGTGATCCAGGGCGCGGGCGACGCGTCGCGCCAGGTCCTCGTGCGGGCCGGACTGACGGGAGGTGACGATACGGGAATTGGCGTGCATGGCAGTCTCTGGGTCGAGAAACGCGCCCAGTCTACCAAGCCGGCTCGCCTGCCCGCCAAGGCGGCCGGCATGACGCCGCTGCAACGCGAGTGCTATCATCGCGTCCCAGACCCGGCATGGCGTGCCCGCCCCTGTCCCCCGCGGCGCCCATGCAACCCTGACGGCCCGTTGCTGTCAGCTTTTCGTAGACTCCATTGCACAACGAGGGATGCGGCTTGTCACAGTTACCGGTGATTGTCGGCATGGGCGGTGTCAATGCCGCCGGCAGAACCTCGGGCCACCAGGCGTTCCGCCGCACGGTGCTCGATGCCTTGTCCGCCGAGGAACAGCAGCGCACCGTGGTCGGCCTGGCCGCCATGATGCACCTGGTGGCCCGCCAGGAGGACGGCTCCTGGCAGGACAGTCACGGTAACCGCCTCGACACGGCTGGCGTGGCCGATCGCTTTCGCCAGACGGTACTCGACCATACCCTGATCCGCCGCATCGAGGACGAGGCCTTCAACGCCGAGGGCATCCCCGCCAACCGCCGCGCCCAGCTGGCCCTCGACACGCCGCTGACCTTCCAGATGCGTCGCCGCCAGCTGCCCGAGGTCCTGCCGGAGACCTGGCAGGTGCGTGACCTGGACAGCCGCCGGGTCGAGGTCAGCGTGCCGCCGGGCGCCCTCGAGGTGCTGCTTCCGGACCATCGCCAGGCTCAGGTTCGCGCCGCCGGCCAGCTGCCCAGCGGCTTCGCGCCCGAGCGCCTGTATCGCAGCGTGCATCACCCGCGCGGGCTGTCGATGGCGGTGTTCGGCGCCAGCGACTGCCTGGGCCAGAGCGGCCTGGACTGGGAGGCGCTGCGCGATCGCCTCGACCCGGACCAGATCGCCGTCTACGCCGGCAACTCCATCGGCCAGCTCGACGACGAGGGCTGGGGCGGGCTGCTCAAGAGCTTCATCTCCGGCAACCGCGCCACCTCCAAGCAGATGCCGCTGGGCTACGGCCAGATGCCCGCCGACTTCCTCAACGCCTACGTGCTGGGCAGCGTCGGCGCCACCGGCGCGATCCAGGGCGCCTGCGCGACCTTCCTCTACAACCTGCGCCAGGGCATCGAGGAGATCCGCCGCGGCGTGCGCCGGGTGGTGATGGTGGGCACCAGCGACGCCCCGATCACCCCCGAGATCATCGAGGGCTTTCGCAGCATGGGCGCGCTGGCCGACGACGACAGCCTCAAGGCGCTCGACGCCCTGAGCCTGCTCACCGATGCCGACTACCAGCGCGCCTGCCGCCCCTTCGCCCGCAATTGCGGTTTCACCATCGCCGAATCGGCCCAGTTCGTGCTGCTGATGGACGATGTCCTGGCGCTGGAAACCGGCGCGCAGATCCTCGGCGCGATACCCGGCGTGTTCGTCAACGCCGACGGCTGGAAGCGCTCGATCTCGGCGCCCGGCATCGGCAACTACATCACCTTCGGCAAGGCAGCATCGCTGGGCCGCGAGATCCTCGGCGAGCGCGGCCTGCGCGAGCGTACCTTCGTGCACGCCCACGCCACCAGCACGCCCAAGAACCGCGTGACCGAGTCCCATGTCCTCGACAGCGTGGCACGGGCCAACGGCATTCACGACTGGCCGGTGGCCGCCGTCAAGGCGTTCGTCGGCCACTCCCAGGGCAGCTCCGCCGGCGACCAGCTGGCCAGCGCCCTGGGCAGCTTCGCCCATGGCTACATCCCCGGCATCCCCACCCTCGACGCCGTGGCCGACGACGTGCACGGCGAACGCCTGCGCCTGCCCCGCGAGTCGCTGGCCTTCCGCGCCGACGCCGCCTTCCTCAATGCCAAGGGCTTCGGCGGCAACAACGCCACCGGGCTGCTGCTCTCGCCGGACGCCACCGAACGCCTGCTGGTCCAGCGCCACGGCCAGGCCGCCGTCGCCGCCTGGCGCGAGCGCGCCGCCGCCGTGCAGGCCCGTGGCGATGCCTATCTGGCACGCGCCGACGCGGCCGATTTCGAGGTCATCTACCGCTTCGGCGAAGGTGTACTCGAAGGGCCGGAGCTGACGGTCGAGGCCGACGGCATCCACATCCCCGGCTATGCCCGGCCGGTCTCGCTGGCGGTGGACAATCCCTTCGGCCGGCTCGACGACTGAGGCCATTGCCGGTCCGACGCCCATCGGCTACCCTGAGGGGCCCGGCGCCGCCAGGCGTCGGGCCGTGAATACCGCCGCCGATACGGGCGGCCGGCCTTCCGACAGGATTCACCCATGAATATCGTGGTTTACCCCGGCACCTTCGACCCGATCACCAACGGGCACTTCGATCTGATCGAGCGCGCCGCACGGATCTTCGACAAGGTGGTGGTGGCCGTCGCGGCGAGTCCCGGCAAACGGCCGACGCTGGACATCGACGCCCGCGTCAACCTGGCCGAGGACGTGGTCGCCGAGCTCGACAACGTCTCGGTCGTGGGTTTTCACGGCCTGCTCACCGAACTGCTCGACCAGCAGGGGGCGCGCATCATCCTCCGCGGTCTGCGGGCGGTCTCGGACTTCGAGTACGAGTTGCAGCTGGCCAACATGAATCGTGCCCAGGCCCCCCACGTGGAGAGCCTGTTTCTGACCCCCGCGGTCGAGAACTCCTACATTTCCGCCACCATCGTGCGCGAGATCGCGCGGCTCGGCGGCGATGTCAGCCGGCTCGTGCATCCCCGGGTCGCGGCAGCGCTGCGCGAGCACTTCGACACCGAGAACGCGCGCGATGCGTGACGCGACCGCCGCAGCGAGGACATGACCCATGGCCCTGATGATCACCGACGAATGCATCAACTGCGACGTCTGCGAACCCGAATGTCCCAACGGCGCCATCTCGCCGGGCGAGGAGGTCTACGTGATCGACCCCGGCCTGTGCACCGAGTGCGTCGGCCACTTCGACGAGCCGCAGTGTCAGCAGGTGTGTCCGGTGGACTGCATCCCGCTGGACCCCGACCATCGCGAGTCCCGTGACGCGCTGATGAAGAAGTACGAACGCATCACCGCGGCCTGACTCCCCGTCGACGGGCCGCCCCGCCGGGCGGCACTGGCTCGATCGCCCGCCACCCGCCTGCCCACAGGAACGCACCCGCCCATGAGCGCTGCCGCCACCCGTCGCGTCTGGACGCTGGCCTGGCCGATCATCCTCTCCAACATCACCGTGCCGCTGCTCGGCCTGGTGGATACCGCCGTGGTCGGCCACCTGCCGGAGTCGCGCTTCCTCGCCGGCGTGACCCTGGGCGCCACGCTGTTCGGCTTCCTCTACTGGGGCTTCGGCTTCTTGCGCATGGGCACCACTGGCCTGACCTCCCAGGCGGCGGGCCGCGAGGACGACACCGCGGTGCGCAACCTGCTCGGCCAGTCGCTGCTGCTGGCGGCGCTGATCGGCGCGCTGCTGATCGTGCTCTCGCAGCCGCTGACCACGCTGGGCCTGTGGCTGCTCGACGGCAGCCACGAAGCCACCACCCTGGCCCGCGAGTACGCCGGCATCCGCTTTCTCTCGGCCCCGGCGGTACTGGCCAACTACGCCATCCTCGGCTGGTTTCTGGGCCAGCAGAACAGCCGCGTGACCCTGACGATCATGGTCGCCACCAACAGCGTCAACATCGTCCTCGACCTGGTGTTCGTGGTCGGTCTGGGGATGACCAGCAACGGCGTCGCCTGGGCCACGGTGATCGCCGACTACACGGCGCTGGGCCTGGGTCTGTGGCTGGTCCGGCGCCAGCTGCGCACGCTCGGCGGGCACTTCCTCGGCGAGCGGCTGTGGCGGCCGGCCGCCTACACCGAGCTCTTCCAGGTCAACAGCCAGCTGTTCCTGCGCACCCTGGGGCTGCTCTTCGCCATGGCCTTCTTCACCGCCCGGGGCGCCAGCCAGGGGGACGTGATCCTCGCCGCCAATGCCGTGCTGCTGCAGTTCATCATGCTCACCTCCTACGGCCTGGACGGCTTCGCCCATGCCGCCGAGGCCCTCACCGGCCGCGCCATCGGCCGGGGCGACGGGGCGGCGTTCCGCGACGCGGTGGGCGGCGCGATGCGCTTTTCCCTGCTCACCACCGTCGCGGCCATGCTCGCCTTCGCCCTCGGCGGGCACGTCCTGATCGCGCTGCTCACCGACCTGCCGGCGGTGCGCGAGACCGCCGCGACCTACCTGCCCTGGATGGTGGTGATGCCGGTGCTGGCGGTGTGGAGCTACCTGTTCGACGGGGTGTTCATCGGCGCCACCGCCACCCGCGAGATGCGCAACAGCATTCTCGTCGGCCTGGCGGTCTACCTGCCCAGCTGGTGGCTGGCCACCGGCCCGCTGGCGCTCGGCAACCACGGCCTGTGGCTGGCCTTCACGCTGTTCACGCTGGCCCGCTCGGCGACGCTGGTCGCCTACTACCGGCACTACCGCCGCACGCGCTGGGGCCTGCCGCTCGACCAAAGACGCACGGCGGCGCGTTGACCGCGCCGTGCCGGTTGCGCTATCGCTAGGCGCGACGCTGCAAAAACGCCAACAACCAGCGAGATCCCCATGCTCAAGACACTCTCACGCCCGGCCGTGAAACTGGTCGAGCGCTACCTGCCCGACCCCTACATCTTCGTGCTGCTGCTGACGCTGATCGCCGCCGCGGCGGCCATCGGCGTGGAGCGCCAGACGCCGCTGGCCGTGCTGCGCTTCTGGGGCGACGGCTTCTGGAACCTGCTGAGCTTCTCGATGCAGATGCTGCTGGTGCTGGTCGCCGGCTTCATGCTGGCCAGCTCGCCGCCCGTACGGCGCCAGCTGGCTCGCCTCGCCACCCGTGCCGGCACCCCGGCACGTGCCATTGTGCTGGTCACGCTGGTCTCGCTGGCCGCCAGCTGGATCAACTGGGGCTTCGGCCTGGTAGTGGGCGCACTGTTCGCCAAGGAGCTGGCCCGCCAGATCCGTGTCGACTATCGCCTGCTGATCGCCAGCGCCTATTCCGGCTTCGTCGTCTGGCACGGCGGACTGGCCGGCTCGATTCCGCTGGTGATCGCCACCGAGGGCCACTTCACGGCCGACCAGATCGGCGTGGTCCCCACCGGCGAGACGATATTCTCGCTGTTCAACCTGGCCATCGTCGTGGCGCTGTTCATCGCGGTGCCGCTGGTCAATCGGGCGATGCTGCCCGACGACGCCGAGAGCGTGTACGTCGACCCCGAGCGGCTCGGCACGCCCGCCGGCGAGGAGCGCCCGGTGATCACGCGCCCCGCCGAGCATCTCGAGAACAGCAAGGCGCTGGCCTGGCTGGTGGGCATCCCGGGCCTGCTGTTCCTGTTCGACCACTTCCTGCTGCGCGGCGGCGGACTCAACCTCAACATCGTCAACTTCCTGTTCCTGTTTCTGGCCATCGTGCTGCACCGCACCCCGCGCCGCCTGCTCGACAGCCTCCACGAAGCCATCAAGGGCGGCGCGGGCATCGTCATCCAGTTCCCCTTCTATGCCGGGATCATGGCGATCATGGTGCAGTCGGGCCTGGCCCAGACGCTCTCCGAGGGCTTCGTGTCGATCGCCAACGCCGACACCCTGCCGTTCTGGTCGTTCATCAGCGCCGGCGTGGTCAACCTCTTCGTGCCCTCCGGCGGCGGCCAGTGGGCGGTGCAGGCCCCGGTCATGCTGCCGGCGGCCCAGGCGCTGGGCGCGGACATCCCGCGTATCGCCATGGCCGTGGCCTGGGGTGACGCCTGGACCAACCTGCTGCAGCCCTTCTGGGCGCTGCCGGTGCTGGCCATCGCCGGTCTCAAGGCCAAGGACATCATGGGCTTCTGCCTGATCCAGCTCGTGGTCACCGGCGTGATCATCGCCCTGGGGCTCAGCTTCATCCCCTGACGCCACCCTGCCGGGCCGACCATGAGGTTAGCCTTGTTGCAACAACGAGGGGCACCAAGGGGCAAGCCGAAGAGGAGGTCCGGCGCCAGGGAAGGCGTCGGTAGCGCTCAGGGATGAGTCTATAGCGCCTCCTCGCAGGCTTGCCCCGAGCGTCCGACACGATCCACGATAGTCTTGGGGTCGAACGCCCCGGACGCATCGTGCCGGGGCAAAACGTGTTACACCTAAGGGAAATCCCGCGACACGAGGATGCCCCATGGCCCCCGACGACATGCCCCGCCAGCACGAACTGACCATGACCGTGCTGATGACCCCCGACATGGCCAACTTCAGCGGCAAGGTCCACGGCGGCGCGATCCTCAAGAAGCTCGACGAGGTCGCCTACGCCTGCGCCAGCCGCTATTCCGGCAGCTACGTGGTGACGCTGTCGGTCGACCAGGTGCTGTTCAAGCAGCCGATCCATGTCGGCGAGCTGGTCACCTTCCTCGCCATGGTCAACCATGTCGGGCGCTCATCGATGGAGATCGGCATCAAGGTGGTCGCCGAGTCGATTCAGGAGAAGGTCATTCGCCACACCAACAGCTGCTACCTGACCATGGTCGCGGTCGACCCGCAGGGCAAGCCGGTCGAGGTGCCGCCGCTGCGCTTGGACACGGCGCTGCAGAAACGCCGTTTCGAGAAGGCCGCGCTGCGCCGGGAAATGCGCAAGGAAGCCGAGCGCGCCACCCGCGCGCACGACCATCAGTACGCGCAACGCTCATCCTGATACACCCCCGTCATCGCAAGGAGGCCGCATGACGTCGCCCGCATCGCTTCGGGACCGCCTCGCCCTGGCCTGGGACGGCCTGATCATCGCCCTGGTGATCGTCAACCTGGCGCTGCTGCTGTTCGACAGCCTGTACCTGCTGCCGCCGCTGCACGACGCCTTCGCCGCCGTCGCCCCGCGCCTCGAGGCTGCCTATGCCGACACCATCCACGCGCATTTCTTCTCCATCGACCTGGCCTTCGTCAGCGTCTACGTGCTCGACGTGCTGATCGGCTGGACGATGGCGATCATCGAGCGGCGCTATCATCGCTGGTTCTTCTACCCCTTCGTGCACTGGTACGACGTGCTCGGCTGCATCCCGCTGGCCGGCTTGCGCTGGCTGCGCGTACTGCGCGTGTTCGCCCTGCTCCATCGCCTGCAGCGCCTGGGCATGATCGACGTACGTCGCTGGTACGTGTTTCAGGCAGCCCGCAAGTATTACGACATCCTGCTCGAGGAAGTGTCCGACCGCGTCGCGGTCCGCCTGATCGGCAGTGTTCAGGAGGAGGTCCGCCACAGCAACACGCTGTCGCAGCGGCTCGCCGACGAGGTGGTGGCACCGCGCAAGGCGCAGCTGGTGGCGGAGATCGCCGCACGGCTGGAGACGGGACTCGACGGCATCTATGCCGAGAATCGCGCGCTGATCGCCCGCTACGTCAGCGCCCTGGTGGGCCGGACCCTGCAGGAGAGCCCGGAGATCCAGCGCCTGCACCGCATGCCGATGGGTCGCCAGGTCGCCGGCGCCATGGACCAGGCGCCAGCGACCTGGCCAGCCGGCTGATCCACGAGGCGGTCGGCGGGCTGCGCTCGCCGGAGTTTTCGCAGCTGCTGCGCCGCGCCGCCGACAGCGGCATGGACATCCTGCTGGTCACCGACCGGCGCAGCGAACGCATCACCGAGCAGGTGCTGATCGAGGTGCTCGAGCTGCTCAAGGAGCAGATCGCCACCAAGCGCTGGCAGACCAAGTACGACTGATCAGTCCTGCAGGACCGGCACCGTGCACGGCGCCTCGCCGGCATGGCGCCGGTCACGCTAGCCGCAATCGGCGCCCACGAGGCGCCCGTGTTCGTCCAGGTGCAGGTTCAGGCGATCCGGCCGATAGTCCATGGTGTAGCCCTGCCCCGGGCGGATCACCCGTACCCGCTCGGCACCGCTGCGTTCACGGGCCCGGGTCGTCATCGCGTCCCGGTAGTCGCGCCCCGTCCAGTCGGCGAGGGCGTCGGCATCGCAGGCGCCCTCGTCGGCCTGACTCATCGGCGGGGGCGGCGGCGCCGGGGCCGGCTCGTGGCTCGGCGAGCCGGCACAGCCGCTCAGCAGGCCGGCGACCAGAATTCCAAGCGTGGTGCCTCTGTGCATTCCCGTCTCCTCCCTGTCGGGCCCCGTCGCCGCGGCCACGCACGGCCGATACATCGGCCAAACCGCTGGACGCCGCACGGCACCCTCGATAAGGTCCTGAAAAGTGGAGCCACCCCTCATCGATGGCTAGGCTCAGTGGAACGACGCACCTAACCGTCTATCGCACCCCGTCACCAACAAGAGGATGAAAGCTCATGGCCAGGATTGGCAACCTGTTGGGCCTCGTGGCCGGCACGCTGCTGGCGGCCGGTCAGGCCGTGGCGGCCGAGCCGCTGCGCGTGGCGTCGAAGATCGATACCGAAGGGGCGCTGCTCGGCAACATGATGGTCGCACTGCTGGAAGACGCCGGTTACCCGGTGGAGAACAAGCTCCAGCTCGGCCCCACCAACATCGTGCGCAAGGCCCTGCTCGAGGGCGAGATCGACCTCTACCCCGAGTACACCGGCAACGGCGCCTTCTTCAGCGGCACCACCGACGACCCGGCCTGGAAGAACGCCGAGGCCGGCTACGAGAAGGTGCGCGACTGGGACCGCAAGAACCACGACATCGTCTGGCTCAAGCCGGCCCCGGCCAACAACACCTGGGCGATCGCCGTGAAGCGCTCGATCGCCGAGGCCAACGATCTCGAGACCATGGCGGACTTCGGGCGCTGGGTGCGCGACGGCGGCGACGTCAAGCTGGCCGGCTCCGCCGAGTTCGTCGAGAGCGCCGCGGCCCTGCCCAGCTTCCAGAAGGCCTACGACTTCACGCTCTCCCAGGACCAGCTGCTGGTGCTCTCGGGGGGCAACACCGCCGCGACCATCCGCGCCGCGGCCGAAGGTACCAGCGGCACCAACGCGGCGATGGTCTACGGCACCGACGGCGCCATCCAGCCCGCCGGGCTCAAGGTCATGGACGATACCCAGGGCGTGCAGATGGTCTACGAACCGGCCGTGGTGATGCGCGAGGCGGTCCTGAAGGCCCATCCCGAGCTGCCCGATCTGTTCGAGCCGGTCTTCGCCTCGCTGGATCGCGAGACGCTGCAGACGCTCAACAGCCGGATCCAGGTCCAGGGCCTGCCGGCCAAACAGGTGGCGCAGGACTACCTGAAAGACCACGACTTCCTCGACTGACGCGTGGGCCTCGACGCGCACGACGCACCGCGGCGCATCGCCAACCGGGTGCTGGCCACCCTGCTGGTGGCGAGCCTGGCCGGCGCGGTACTGCTGCCGTTCGCCGCCATGGCGCCCAACCGGCTGGTGTCGGGGGAATCGGTGTCGCTGCTGACGGCGCTGCGCCCCTGGCAGGTGCTGGGGCTGGCGGCGCTGGCCGGCGCCCTCGCCCTGGCCTGCCTGGCCCGCCCGCTGGGCGAGCGCCGCGGTGCCCGCCTGACGCTGGTGGCCGCACCGCTGGCCCTGCTGCTGACGCTGTACGGGCTGGGTGACTACGCCCAGCGCGCCCTGACCGACGCCTCCCCGGCGGCCCGGGTCTCCCAGGGGGCGGCCTTCTGGGTGCTGGTGTTCTGCACCAGCCTGATGATCGTCGACGCCTTCCAGCGCCTGGGGTCGTCGCTGTGGCTGCGCAGCGGCTACGGCCTGCTGCTGGTCGCCGTCGTCGCGGCGCTGTTCGCCGCCGGCACCTTCAACGCGCTGTCGATCCTGCGGGAATACTTCAACATCGAGGACGCCTTCGTCGGTCAGTTCGTCACCCACCTGACCCTGGTCGGGCTGGCGCTGGCGCCGACCCTGGCGATCGGCCTGCCGCTGGGCCTGCTGGCGCACCGCCGCCCCGCCACGCGCGGGGTGCTGTTCAGCGTGCTCAACGTCTTCCAGACGATCCCCTCGATCGCGCTGTTCGCGCTGCTGGTGGCGCCGCTGTCGGCGCTCGGCGATGCCGTGCCCTGGCTGGGCGCGCTGGGCGTGGCGGGCATCGGCGCGGCGCCGGCGATCCTCGCGCTGATCCTCTACTCGCTGCTGCCGATCGTGCGCAACACCCAGGCCGGTTTCGCCGGCGTCGACCCGGCCACCCGCGAAGCGGCGCGCGGCATGGGCATGACGCGCCGGCAGATCCTGTGGCGCGTCGAGGTGCCGCTGGCCCTGCCGGTGATCCTGTCGGGGCTGCGCATCGTCACCGTCCAGGCCATCGGCCTGACCGTGGTGGCCGCGTTGATCGGTGCCGGCGGGCTGGGTGCGTTCATCTTTCAGGGGCTGGGCCAGTACGCCATCGACCTGGTGCTGCTGGGCGCGGTGCCGACCATCGCCCTGGCGGTGGTCGCCGACTTCCTGATGCAGATCCTGGTCGCCGTCAGCCGCCCCGCCGGCGCCCGCTGAGCGACACCCCCACTCATCGAGAGCCGAAGGCATGATCGAATTACAGGGCCTGACCAAGACCTACGGCGACAAGACGGTCGTCAGCGACATCTCGTTGCGTGTCGAGAGCGGCGAGTTCAGCGTGCTGATCGGCCCCTCCGGCTGCGGCAAGTCGACCACGCTGCGCATGATCAACCGGCTGATTCCCTTGACGAGCGGGCGCATCCTGCTCGGCGACGAGGATGTCACCCGCCTGCCGGCGGAGCAGCTGCGCCGGCGGATCGGCTACGCCATCCAGTCGATCGGGCTGTTCCCCCACTGGACGGTGGCCGACAACATCGCCGTGGTGCCCAACCTGCTCAAGTGGCCGAGCGCGCGCATCGCCTCGCGGGTCGACGAGCTGCTCGACCTCTTCCACCTGGATGCCGGCGAGTTCCGCGACAAGTACCCGCACCAGCTCTCTGGCGGTCAGGCCCAGCGCGTGGGGGTAGCCCGGGCGCTCGCCGCCGACCCGGAAGTGCTGCTGATGGACGAGCCCTTCGGTGCCGTCGACCCGCTGACCCGCGAGGTGCTGCAGAACGAGATGCGCCGCGTCCACGAGCAAACCGGCACCACCGTGATCTTCGTCACCCACGACATGGACGAGGCGCTCAAGCTGGCCTCGCGCATCGCCCTGCTCGACGCCGGGCGCCTGGTGCAGTACGACCGCCCCATCGAGCTGCTCACCGCCCCCGCCGAGGCCTTCGTCAGCGACTTCATCGGCAAGGCCGACCTCGGCCTCAAGCTGCTCTCGCGGCGCTGGGTGCACCAGTACCAGCAGGCGGCGACGACATCCGGCGACGCCCCCCATCACTGGGAAACCGACGCGCAAGGGCACCCGACCTGCCTGCACGGCGGCCGCCCGACGGCGGACGTGCCGCCGCGCGTGGCGGTCACCGATGACTGGACGGCGACACCGGGAATGACCATGAAGGAAGCCCTGTCGCGCATGGTCTGGTATCGCGTGGGCGTGCTGCCGGTCATCGACGACGCCGGGCGTCTGATCGGCGAGGTGACCCTGGAGGGGGTCATGGGGCGTCAGCCATGATGGCGGCCCTGCTCCGGCGCGAACGGCGCCGCGACGCCCTGCTGCCGCTGCTGAGTCTGCTGCTGGTGGCCCTGGTGCTGTTCATGGGCCGTCTGGAACCGCTGTTCCATGCCGCCTTTCCGCAGCTCGAGACACCCGTCTACGCTCGCGAAAGCTTCTGGCGGCTGACCCTCGACCACCTCGTACTGGTACTGGTCTCGTCGCTGATCTCGGTGAGCGTGGGCGTCTCTGCGGGCCTGTTCGTCACCCGTCGCACCGGGCGCGAGTTCGAGCCGCTGGTCTCGGCGCTGGCGGCGATCGGCCAGACCTTTCCGCCGGCGGCGGTGCTGGCGATCGTCGTGCCGCTGGCCGGGTTCGGCTTCGTGCCGACCATCGTCGCCCTGACCCTCTACGGCCTGCTGCCGGTGGTACAGAACACCATCACCGGCCTGCGCACCGTGCCCGCCGACACCCTGGAGGCCGCCCGCGGCACGGGCATGAGCGCCCGGCAGATCCTGTGGCGCGTCGAGTTGCCGCTGGCGATGCGGGTGATCATCGCCGGTGTCCGGGTGTCGGTGATCATCAACATCGGCACCGCCACCATCGGCTCCACGGTCGGCGCCCAGAGCCTGGGCACACCGATCATCGCCGGGCTGGTGGGCGACAATATCGCCTACGTGATTCAGGGGGCGGTGCTGGTGGGGCTGCTGGCGATCGTCAGCGACCTGTCCTTCGAACGCCTGGAACGGCGCTATCGGATCGGCGGCGAGGCTACGGACTGAACACAGGCGGCGGGGAACGACAGGAAAAGAGGTCGGAAACCGGGGAAAGGAGTGGCGCAAGGCACCAGCCCGCCCGACGGCAAGCCGCCGGGCGTGGGTGCTGACACTCAGCTGGCGGAGTCCTGGATCTGCTCACCGCCCTCTTCGATGTCTTCGCCGGCGCCATGCATGGTGTTGCAGCCGCTCAGCACGCTGACACTCACCAGCGCCAGAAACATCAGTGCCGTCAGTTTCTTCATCTCGCGTCCTCCCTAACGGATCAATGAAGTCACCGGCGAGGCCATCATCCGGACCCCGTTCCGGTGCGTGACAAGGCGTCACACCCCCAGCCTAACAGGCTCCGGCGGATTCTGCCCGGTGGATCCGCTACTTCCCGGAAGCGGCTTCCTCGATTTCCGAGCCCACCTTCTGCACATCGCGGCCGAAGCCGTGCATGGTATTGCAGCCGGCCAGGCCCGCCAGCATCAGCAGGGCCAGCGCGATCGCTAGCTTGTTCATGGCATTCTCCTCGCGCGATTGTTGCGCCTGTTATCGCCGATCCCGGCGCTTGCCACAAGAGGCGCGACTAGACCAGTACCAGGCGCAGGATGATCACCCCGATCACCGCCAGCGTCAGTCCGCGGACCCACTTGGCGCCACGCGGCCCCATGTTGACCCGCACCGCCAGCCAGGCGCCGCTCATGCTGCCCACCGCCATCAGCAGGCCGTAGGCCCAGCGGACTTGATCGTCGAGCACGAACACCGCCAACGCCGGCAAGGTATAGACAAGTATGATGAGTACCTTGAGCACGTTGACCTGGGCCAGGTCGATCCTGAGCATGCGGTAGAGCACGGCGATGAACAACACCCCCACGCCGACCTGAATGAAGCCGCCGTAGAGGCCGATGACGAACATCGCCAGATACACCGCCGGTGTCAGCCGTTCCGGGGTCAGCTCCCGGGTGTCCAGCGTCGGCTGTGGCAGCAGCATCATCAGCGAGGCGCCGACCATGGCCACCACCAGCACCGTCTCGAACACGGCGTCGGGAATTCCCAGCGCCAACCAGGCACCGCACAGTGCACCCAGCACCGCCGGCACCGAGAGCCGCAGGCCGACCCCCAGGTCCCGAGCGCCGGCGCGGCGGAAGTTGCCCACCGCGCTGACACTCTGCAGGGCGATGCTCACCCGGTTGGTGCCGTTGGCCACCTGGGGTGGCAGCCCCAGGAACATCAGCAGCGGCAGGGTCAGCATCGAGCCCCCCGCCGCCAGCACGTTGATGAAGCCGGCGGCAGCGCCGATCACCACCAGCGCCAGCCCTTCCAGCCCGCTCATGAGGCGGCCGTCCGTGGAGTCCGCCCCTGACGCACGCTCCAGGCGAACACGGCGGCGAAGATCGCCACCCCGGCCAGATCGAGGGCGAGCATGCCGTGCGGCCACAGCATCAGGGCGCCGATCGGGAACATCAGCAGCCGCAGCCACCATGACAGCTCATGCTCGAGATAGCCCTCGAGGCCGGCGACGATGGCGTAGATGCCGAACAGCGCCATGACGAAGACGGTGGTCATCTCCAGCGGCGTGCCGGTGATCAGCGGCGACCACACGAACAGCAGCGGCACGATGTAGAGCCCCTTGGCGATCTTCCAGGCGGTCAGGCCGGTGCGCATCTGCGGCGTGTTGGCGATCGCCGCGGCGGCGAAGGCGGTCAGGCACACCGGCGGCGTGACGTTGGAGTCCTGGGACAGCCAGAAGATCACCATGTGCGCGGCGACCAGCGCCATGGTCAGGAAGTGCGGCGACAGCGCCTGCTCGTAGAGCTGGCTGGAGAAGGTGTCCGGTACCTTGTCGAGCAGCGCCTGGGCGTCGGCCGGGCTCATCGGCGCGGACAGCGCCTGCACCTGATCCGGCGCGGCGAGCATGAAGATGGCCTGGGCCTGCTGCGGCAGATCGCCGGCCACCAGCAGGTCGACGAGCTGGGAGTGCGCCATCAAGTTGTAGAGCGCCGGCGCCGACAGCGTCGCCAGCACGATGTAGGACGCCGTGACCGGCAGCCCCATGCCCAGGATCAGCGAGGCGATGGCGATCAGCACCAGGGTCACCAGCAGGCTGCCGCCCGCCCAGTCGGTGATCATCAGCGAGAAGGTGTTGCCGATGCCGGTGGTCGAGACCACGTTGACGATCAGCCCCACGGTGATCAGCAGGATCGCCGTGGTGATCATGTTGCGGGTGCCCTGCACCAGGGCCTCGATGATCAGCTTCGGGGTCATCGGCTGCTTGGACAGCCACGACGCCACGATCACCGAAACGATGGCGATGCCGGCGCTGTAGGTGGGCGTGAAGCCGTAGATCAGCGCCGCCACCAGCACGATCAGCGGCAGCAGGAAGTGCCAGCCGTTCTTGAGCACCTCGCCGATCTTCGGCGCATCGGGGTCGTCGAGGTGCTGGGCGTTGCTGCGCTTGGCCTCGATGCGCACGAACATCGCCACCGACAGGAAGTACAGCAGCGCCGGCAGCGCGGCGACGCCGATGATGGTCAGGTACGACACCTGGGTGTAGGAAGCCATGATGAAGGCCCCGGCCCCCATCACCGGCGGCATCAGCTGGCCGCCGGTCGATGCCGAGGCCTCGACGCCGGCGGCGAAGCGTGCGGGAAAGCCGGCCTTGCGCATCAACGGGATGGTGATGACCCCGGTGGAGACGGTATTGGCCACCGCCGAGCCGGACACCGAGCCCATCAGGCCCGAGGAGAACACCGCCACGAAGCCCGGGCCGCCGACGAAGCGTCCGGCCGCACAGCGCGCCAGCTCGATGATGAATTCCCCGGCGCCCGACTTGACCAGGAAGGCGCCGAAGAGGATGAACATGAACACGTACGACCAGGAGATGCGGGCGATCGAGCCCAGCATGCCCTCGCCGCCGATGTAGCTGCGAAACAGCACGGTCTCCCAGCTCAGGCCGGGGAAGTTGAAGACCCCGCCGACGTACTTGCCCCACCAGGCCACATAGGTCAGCGCGATCAGGCACAGCACCGGGATGAACCAGCCGGTGGTGCGCCGGGCGAACTCGAGTACCAGCCCCACGGCCAGGATCGACACCACCCAGTCGCTGGCGTTGAAGGTCACGCCGCGGTCATACAGGGCGTCCTCGAAGGCCATCAGGTAGAGCGCGCAGCCGATCGCCGCCACCGCCAGCAGCACGTCGACGGCCAGGATCGCGCGCTGCGCCCCGGCGCCGGAGGGCCGCGCCAGCGGCACCGACAGCGCGCACAGCGCACCGAACAGCCCGAAATGCATGGCGCTCGTCCACAGCGTGGACAGCGTCGAGAAGGTATTGAAATAGAGGTGCACCAGGGCGATGACGATCGCGAAGGCGAACAGGAAGCGCCCCAGCCACGGATGCGTCAGGCGCTCGTCGGCCTCCTGGGCCTCCTCGTCGCGGATCGAGTCAAGGTTCGGGTCGCTCACGGCGATCTCCTGAAAACGGAAGGGCTGAACATCGACGACGAGCGCCGCGGCATCCCGCGGCGCTCGTCCAGGGCCGGGTCGTCGGAGCCGGGCGGCCCCGCGACCCGCGGGATCACTCGGCGATCAGGCGATCGGGGATCTTGATGCCCTGCTCCTTGAAGTAGCGAGCCGCGCCCGGATGCAGCGGCATCGGCAGGCCGGCGATGGCCTTCTCGATGGCCATGGCCTTGGTCGCCGGGTGGATGTTCTGCAGGAACGGCAGGTTCTCGTACATGGTCTTGGTGATGGCGTAGACGTCATCGGCCGGGACGTCGGCACGCACCGCCAGGATGTTGGGCTGGGCGATGGTGTGGATCACCTCGTCCTGGTTCGGGTAGGTGCCCGCCGGGATGTCGTACGGGGTCCACAGCTCGAACTCGCTGTTGACCTTCTTGAGCTGCTCGTCGGTGAAGGCCAGCGTGGTGATGTCGTCGCCGACGTTGGCATAGGCGCGGGTCACCGCCGCCGCCGGCGCGCCGGCCGGGATGTTCATGCCCTTGATGGTGCCGTTCTGCAGGGCGTCGGCGCTGGGGCCGTAGCCCAGGTAGGCGATGTCCATCTTCTCCGGATCGATGCCCAGCTGGCCGAGGATGTAGCGCCCCGAGCCCTCGGTGCCGGAGTTGCGTGCGCCGATCGAGAACGGCTCGCCGTAGAGGTTGGTCATGTCATCGATGGTGCCGGAATCGACCATGTCGTCCTTGACCACGAAGTGCTCGACGTTCTGCCACAGCATCGACACGCTGCGCAGGTTCTTGTAGGCCTTGGGAACCGGGCCGGTGCCCTTCCAGGCGTAGGCGCCGTAGAGCCCCTGCAGGATGCCGAACTGCGCCTGATCCTCGTCCATCAGCTTGAGGTTCTCGCCGGAACCGGCGGAGCTGATCGCCGACACCGAGATGCCGGTCTTGGGCTCGAGCTTGACCTTGATCAGCGTCGACAGCGCGACGCCCACCGGGTAGTAGGTACCGCCGGTGGTCGCGGTGCTCAGGATGTACTTGTGGGATTCCTGAGCCATGGCCGAGCCGGCCGAGACACCCAGTGCCGCTGCGGTAGCCAGCCCGATGGCCGACTTGAGGAACTGACGCTTGTGCATGCCGTTTCTCCTGTTGGGAATTGGCGGTTATTGTGTGAAGCGTCAGAGCTACTGCAAATGCCTTGCCACCCACGGAATGATCTTGAAAATCAAAAGCTTGTAAAAAAACTGCCTGACGAACGCCCATTGATCGGCAACAACTTGCCGATCACGGCGCCGACCATCGGCCATTTCTTGCCGACGCTTGCCGACACCGCCCCTGCACGGAGATCCCCATGACCGACTTCACGCTCGATGACCGCCTGGCCGCGGACACGCACTTTCTTGTCGACCTGCCGCTGTGTCAGGTGCGCCTGATGAACGACGCCCGCTTCGCCTGGCTGATTCTGGTACCGCGCCGGGACGGCGTGGTCGAGGTCAGTGACCTGAGCGAGACCGAGCAGGCGCGCCTGTGGCACGAGGCCACCCGGCTCGGCGAGGCGCTCAAGGCCGAGCTCGGCGGCGCCAAGCTCAACCTGGCAACGCTGGGCAATCAGGTGCCGCAGCTGCATTTCCACGTCATCGTGCGCCGGCGCGACGATGCCGCCTGGCCCGGACCGGTGTGGGGGGTGGGCACGCCCGAGCCCTGGCCGGCCCGGACGGTGGAGGCATGGCAGGCGCGGATCGACCGGCTCGCCGCGCCGCTGATGGCGGGTTGAAGGAGCGTCAGGTACTGGTCAGCAGCCCGTGCTTGTCGAGCACCGCCTCGATGGCGTCCTCGATGATCGCCAGCCCCTCGTCGAGGTCGGCGTCGGTGCTGATCAGCGGCGGCATGACCTTGACCACGCAGTCCGCCTGGCCGGTGGTCTCCATGACCAGGCCGCGCTCGAAGCACTTGTCGATGATCGCGTTGCCGAATTCGGCGCGCTCGCAGGCCAGGCCGATGAACAGCCCGCGCCCGCGGATCTCGGCCTCGAAATGGCGGTGCTCGGCCATGATCGTGGCCAGCCGCTCGCGGACGTACTCGCCCTTGCGCAGCGTTTCCTTCTCCAGGGTGTCGTCGCGCCAGTAGGTCTCGAGCGCCGCGGTGCCGGTGACGAAGGCCTGATTGTTGCCGCGGAAGGTGCCGGTGTGCTCGCCGGGCGCCCAGACATCGAGCTCGGGCTTGAGCAGCACCATCGCCAGCGGCAGCCCCATGCCGGACAGCGACTTGGCGACGGTGACGATGTCCGGCGAGATGCCGGCCGGCTCGAAGGAGAAGAACGGCCCGGTGCGGCCGATCCCGGCCTGGATGTCGTCGACGATCAGCAGCATGTCGTGCTCACGGCACAGCCGCTCGATCTCGCGCAGCCAGGCGAAGTCGGCGACGTTGATGCCGCCCTCGCCCTGCACCGTCTCGACGATCACCGCCGCCGGCTTGTCGACGCCGCTGAAGTCATCCTCGAGCAGCGCCGCGAAGTCCTTCGCGGTGTCGCGACCGTCGGCGTAGTAGTGGCTGTAGGGCATCAGCACGGCATCGTCGAGCCCCACCCCGGCGCTGCCGCGCACCGCGGCGTTGGCGGTGACCGCCATCGAGCCCAGGGTCATGCCGTGAAAGCCGTGGGTGAAGTGGACGATCCGGCTGCGCCCCTTGACCTTGCGCGCCAGCTTGAGCGCCGCCTCCACCGCATTGGTGCCGGTGGGCCCGGGGAACTGCAGCTTGTAGTCCATCCCACGCGGCTTGAGGATCACGTCCTCGAAGGTGGCGAGGAAGGTTTCCTTGGCCTCGGTGGCCATGTCCAGGCCGTGGTTGATGCCGTCGCGCTGGATGTACTCGACCAGCGCGCGTTTCATGGCCTCGTCGTTGTGGCCATAGTTGAGCGCCCCGGCCCCGCTGAAGAAATCCAGGTAGCGGGTACCGTCCTTGGCGGTCAGACGGTTGCCCTTGGCCTCGGTGAAGACCTTGGGAAAGGAGCGCACGTAGGCGCGGACCTGCGATTCGAGACGTTCGATGGTGTCCATGGTTGCCTCCTCCGTGATGACGCGACGCGGTTCAGCGGCCGGGGACGCCGCCGACGCAGTAGTACTTGGTCTCGAGGTACTCCTGCATGCCGGCATCGGCCCCCTCGCGGCCCAGCCCGGACTGCTTGACGCCGCCAAACGGCACCTGGGGGCCGGTGATGTCCATGGTGTTGACGCCGACCATGCCGTATTCGAGCCGCCGCATGAACTTGCGGATGCGGGCGTCGCGATGGGTGTAGACGTAGGCGGCGAGGCCGTAGATGGTGGCGTTGGCGGCCGCGATCACCGCGTCGTCGTCGTCGAAGGCGCAGATCGGCGCCACCGGCGCGAACGATTCCTCGCCGGCCACGCGCATCTCGGGCGTGAAGTCGGCGACCACGGTAGGCATGAAGAAGCGCGGCCCCGGCGCCTCGTCCTGGCCGCGGCCGAGGATTCGTGCGCCCTTGTCGCGGGCGTCATCGACGAGCCCGCGGGCCTTGTCGACGGCATCGCGGTTGATCAGCGGCCCGATAGCGGTGTCATCATCGAAGCCGTTGCCCACCGCCATGTCGTTCATGCGCGCGGTGAAGCGCTCGACGAAGGCGTCGTAGAGCGAGCGATGCACGTAGAGGCGATTGGCCGCCACGCAGTCCTGACCGCTGGTCTGGAACTTGGCGGCGATCGCCCCTTCGACCGCCTCGTCGAGATCGGCATCGTCACAGACGATGAACGGCGCGTTGCCGCCCAGCTCCATGGCATTGCGCTTGACCGTGTCAGCGCTCTGGCGCAGCAGCTCGCGGCCCACCGGGGTGGAGCCGGTGAACGACAGCGCCCGGACCCGGTCGTCGGCACAGACCCGCTCGGCGAAGCGCTTGCCGCTGCCGGTGACCACGTTGAACTCGCCACGGGTCAGACCTGCGCGCTCGGCAAGCACCGCCAGCGCCAGCGCCGAGAACGGCGTCTGGGTGGCCGGGTTGACCAGGGCGGTGCAGCCCGCCGCCAGGGCGGCACCGACCTTGCGAGTGATCATCGCCAGGGGGAAGTTCCACGGCGTGATCACCGCGGCCACACCGACCGGCTCCTGCACGGTGCCCAGCGCGACGTCGGGCTTGTCGGCGGGAATCGTCTCGCCGTCGGCCCGGCGCGCCTGCTCGGCGAACCAGCGAAAGAAGCTCGCCGCATAGTCGACCTCACCGCGCGCCTCGGCCAGCGGCTTGCCCTGCTCCCGGGTCATCAGCCGTGCCAGCGCCTCGCGGTGTTCGGTCATGCCCCGATACCACGCCAGCAGCTTGTCGGCGCGCTCCAGCGCCGAGGTGTCGCGCCAGTCGGCGAAGGCGTTCACCGCGGCATCGATCGCCGCATCGACGTCCGCCGCCGCCAGGTCGGGCACCTGGCCGATGGTTTCCTCGGTTGCCGGGTCGTCGACCGCCTGGCGCGCGTCACCGGTGGCATCGATCCAGTGGCCGCCGATATAGGCGCGTTCGCGCAGCAGGCCCGCAAATTCGTCCGTCATTGCCGCTCCTCCCTGAATGCCAATGAAAAAGCCATCGGCAAGGGGCCGGCATGCCGGAACCAGCGAAGGGAATGAAACGGGAGCCGTCATGGCTCGGCGATGAGCGTCCCTGGTTGCCCGGCATCGCCCCTCGCCGCGGCGAGGTTCCTGCAGTGTAGGTCGTCGGGACGATATCCCCCAAGGCGCTTCGTCACGTCGCCGACGGCGTGACGAGAAAGGCTTCGCGGCGCAGCCCGTAACGGTGCATCTTCTGGTTCAGGGTGCGCCGCGGCAGCTCGAGCTCCTCCAGCACCGCCTGGATGTTGCCGCCATGGCGGGCCAGCGCGGCACGCAGCAGCGAGGCCTCGAAGGCCGCCACCTGATCGGCCAGCGAGCCACCGGCGCCCGGCGCCGCCTGCGGATCGGCGCCCAGCTGCGGGATATCCAGCCCCAGGGTGAAGCGTGTCGCGGCGTTGCGCAGCTCGCGCAGGTTGCCGGGCCAGTCGTGGCGGGCCAGGGCGGCGAGCAGCTCGGCATCCGCCTCGCGCCGGCCGCGCTGGTGGACATCAGCGGCCTGGCGGCAGAAATGGTTGAACAGCAGCGCGATGTCCTCGCGACGCTCGCGCAGCGCCGGGATGCTCAGCTCGGCGATCGCCAGCCGGTAGTAGAGGTCCTCGCGGAACGTCCCGCGCGAGGCCATGGCCAGCAGGTCGGCCTTGGTCGCCGCCACCACGCGCAGGTCCAGGTGGATCACCCGGTTGCTGCCCAGCCGCGTGACCTCGCCCTCCTGCAGCGCGCGCAGCAGCTTGACCTGAGCGGCCGGCGGCATCGATTCGACCTCGTCGAGAAACAGCGTGCCGCCGCTGGCGTGTTCCAGCTTGCCGATGCGTGTCTCCAGGGCGCCGGTGAAGGCGCCCCGCTCATGGCCGAACAGCTCCGACTCGATCAGCTCGGGGGCGATCGCCCCGCAGTTGAGCGCCACGAAGGGGGTCGCCTCGCCGGGGCCGAACTCGTGGAGGCAGCGCGCGACCACCTCCTTGCCGCTGCCCGTCTCGCCGTGCACCAGCACGCTGGCCCGGGTCGGCGCCAGGTTGGCGATCTGCTCGCGCAGCCGCTGCATGCCCGAAGACTCGCCCAGCAGCCGTCCGGCCAGCCCGCCCTGGCGCAGCGCCTGACGCAGACGCCGGTTCTCCTGCCCCAGCCGGCGCCGCTCGAGGGCCCGCTGGACCTGTTCCTCCAGCCGTTCAGGTTCGAAGGGTTTCTCGATGAAGTCCCAGGCGCCCTGACGCATGGCGTCCACCGCCATCGGCACGTCGCCGTGGCCGGTGATCAGCACCACCGGCAGGTCGGCATCGACGGCCAGCACCGCCTCGAGCAGCGCCAGTCCGTCTATGCCGGGCATCTTGACGTCGGAGATCAGCACGCCGCAGGGCTCGCCGTCGGTGAGTGCCGCCAGCGCCGCCTCGCTGGCGGCAAAGGTGCGCACCGGCAGGTCGCCGAGCTCGAACCACTGGGTCAGGGACTCGCGCACGCCGGGATCGTCATCGACCAGCCAGATCGGCAGTTCGCTCATGTCAGGGATTCCTCGTTGCTGTGCCGCTGCGCCGCCTGCCGGGCGCGCGGCAGCTCCACCCAAAAGCGCGCCCCGCCGCCCTCGTCGGCCGGGCGGTTCTCGGCCCGGATGCGGCCCGCGAGATCCTGAACGATGCCGAAGGCGATGAACAGCCCCAGACCGAGCCCGTCGCCCACGGCCTTGGTGGTGAAGAAGGGATCGAAGAGATGCTCGAGCACCTCGGCCTCGATGCCCGGGCCGTTGTCCGCCACCGTCAGGATCACCTGTGAGTCCTCCACCGCCAGGGTGACCGTCAGCTGCGGCGACGCGACGTCGCGCAGAGCATCGAGGGCATTGCGCAGCAGGTTGGTGAGCAGCTGCTCGACCCGCACCTCGTCGCCGGCGACCCACACTCCGGCCCCGGAGGCTTCCGGGCGCTCGACCGTCAGCTTCACGCCCTGGCGCGTCAGGCGATCGTCGAGCAGTTCGAGCACGAAGTCGAGCCGGGCGGCCAGGTCGACCGGCTCCCGGGCGCCGCCCTTGCGGGCGAACAGCTTGAGCTGGCGAATCAGCGTGGCCAGCCGGTCGGAGAGCCCCTGGATGCGCCGGAAGTTGTCCACCGCCGCCGCCTCGCGACCGCGTTCGATCAACCGCGCACCACTGGCCGCGTAGGTGCGGATCCCGGCCAGCGGCTGGTTGAGCTCGTGGGCGATGCCCGCCGCCATGGTGCCCAGCGCGGCCAGCTTGCCGGCCTGCACCAGCTCGGCCTGGGCCGACTCCAGTTCGCGGGTACGCGAGGCGACCCGGCTCTCCAGCCGCTCGTTGGCCTCGCGCATGATGCGCGCCTCGCGCTCGCGCAGCCACAGCCGCTGCTGGCGTTCGCGCAGCCACAGACCCAGCAGCAGCAGGGCCAGGCAGCCGGCGGCGGCGACCAGCACCGCGTCGCGGGCGCTGGCGTACAGCGGCCGCACCGGCACCAGGTAGTGCATGCGCCAACCCAGCGTCGACAGCGGACTGGACGTGATGAAATAGCGCTCCCCGACGGCATCGCCCACCGGCCCGCCGGCCGGCTCGCCGCCGATCAGCAGCGAGCCGTCGGCCAGCCGCTCGCCCAGCGGCTCGAGCGCCGCGCCGTTGAACTGGCGCTGGGCCCGGATCGCCTCGCGCGCGGACGTGTCCAGCCGGCCGAAGTGGCGAAAGCGCCAGTCGGGACGGCTGGAGAGGATCACCACCCCGTTGGCGTCGCTGACCAGCACCTTCTCGCCGGCCTGACGCCAGTCCGCCTGCAGCGACTCCAGCGACACCTTGACCGCCAAGGCCCCGGCCACCTTCTGCGTCCCACCCGTGTCACGGACACCGGTGATCACCGGTGCCGAGACGAAGTAGCCCGGCCGCCCGGTGGTGCTGCCCACCGCGAAGAACTCGCCCTGCTCGCCGCGCAGCGCGGCGCGAAAGTAGGGGCGATAGTCGTAGCGATGACCGATGAAGCTGCCCGGCGTGGCGTGATTGCTCGCCGCCACGGTCAGCCCGCGACGATTCATCAGGTAGATCGCCTCGGCCTCCGAATCCGCGGCCACCCGCGCCAGATGCCGGTTGACGCGGCGGATCACCGCCGGGTTGTCCACCCCCAGGGCGCTCTGGATCAGCGGCTGGCGGGCCAGCAGGTCCGGCAGGTAGGCGAAGCGCGCCAGCGCCCCGTCGAGGCTGCTGGTATACAGCGCCAGCCGCGCGTCGGCGTGGCGACGCGCCTCGCGCATGGCGGCGTCGAGCTGCCAGTGCCACACCCACCACAGCATGGCGGCGACCACCAGCCCCACTCCGGAGACCAGCAGTCGCCGCAGACGGCGACGTCGCACCGGGCTCAACGGCGCGTCTCGAGCCGGGCGCGGATGGCCGCGAGCAGGTCGTCGAAGCGCGCCGGGTCGACCGGCTGCCCACCCTGTCGCCCGGAGAGCACAAGCCGGGTCCCCCCGTCGGCGGCCTGGGTCTCGAGCGTCAGGGCATAGCCGTGGCGCGAGGCCAGCACGGCATCCACCCGGCCCAGCGCCGCATCCGCCATCTGGATCACGAAGCCGCGCTCGGCCAGCACCGCGACCCCCGCCGACAAGGCCGCGTCGGGCGCGGCGGCGACCTGCACGGCGCGGGTCGGCGGCGGCGATGCCAGGCTCGCGCAGCCGGCGAGCAGCCCCATCAGCACTCCCGCTATCAGCAGGCGTTTCATGGCTGTCCCTCCCGATTCAGCAGGCGTGACTGGATGGCGCCGCTCACCTCGCGGCAGAAGGCATCCCGGTTGTAGGGGCGGGAGTCGATGACTCGTCCGTCATCGGCGACCACCCGGGAGTCACGGGTCAGGGTCAGCTGCGCGTCGTCGACCACCAGCGAGACCCGCTCGACCTGGACCGGCTCGTCGCCGATGCGCATGCCCAGGCCGAGGTGCACCCCGCCCCCTGCATGGCCCCAGCCTCCCCAGCCCATGCCGCCGTCGATCCACGGCTCGTCGATGGCGCCCAGCCCCGGCTGGCGGGTGGTACGCTCGGCGCTCACCACGCCCAGGGTCAGGTCGGTGCTGCGGATGGCGAAGCCGCGCGCCTCCAGCTCCGCCATGGCCGCGCGGATCCACGCCTCGCGGGAGGCCGCCGGTTCACGCGGCCACTGGCAGGCCGCGGGCAGCGCCCGGGCGTCGGCGGCCAGCGGGTCGGTGCCCATGGCCTGACACCCGCCGAGCGCGACGGTGGCCAGCAGCATCAGTGCATACAGTGGCTGTTTCATGGTGTCTCTCCTCACTGCGTCACGGGCCGCCGGGGCCCGGCTCTTCGAGCATAGCGCGGGCGGCTCCCGCCCCGGGCCATTTCACGCTAGGCTTTGGACGAAAACTGACTGCGCTCGGCAACACGGCGTTAAAAATCGTCTCAAAGTACTCATTTACAGCGCGTAAATTCCGTCTTTTCACCGATTTTTGCCTTGTCTTGCCTTCGCTCGCCGACTTTTCGTCAAAAACCCTCGGCTGGCAACCTTCCATGCCTTGCCGACGAGCCCACGACACGAGGACACCATGAAGATCCTGATCGCCCCCGACAGCTACAAGGACGCCCTGCCGGCCCGCGAGGCGGCCGCAGCGATCGCCGCCGGACTGCGCCGCGTGCGCCCCGAGGCTGAACTCGTCGAGTGTCCGATGGGCGACGGCGGCGAAGGCACGCTGGACGCGCTGATCGCCGCAACCGGCGCCGAGCGCCGCCATGCCCGGGTGCAGGATGCCCTGGGGCGGCCCGCCACGGCGGCCTGGGGCTGGCATGCCGCCAGTCGCAGCGCCTATGTCGAACTGGCCGAAGCCAGCGGCCTGCAGGCCCTGACCCGCGAGGAACGCACGGCCCGTGACAGCACCACCCACGGGGTCGGCGAGCTGATCCGCGAGGCCCTCGACGCCGGCGCCCGGCGGTTGATTCTAACCCTCGGCGGCAGCGCCACCAACGACGCCGGCGCGGGCATGCTGGCGGCATTGGGCGCGCGACTGCTGGACGCCGAGGAGCGCCCCCTGCCCCCGGGCGGTGCGGCGCTGGGCGAGCTGGCGCGGCTCGACCTGAGTGGACTCGACCCGCGCCTGGCCGAGCTGACGGTGGAAGCGGCGGTGGACGTCGACAATCCGCTGACCGGCCCGCGCGGCGCCAGCGCGGTGTTCGGCCCGCAGAAGGGGGCCTCGGCGGCGGACGTCAGCCATCTCGATGCTGCCCTGGACCACTTCGCCGATCATCTCGCCCGGGCCCTGGGACGCGACGAGCGCGACCGGCCCGGCGCGGGTGCCGCCGGCGGCATGGGCTTCGCCGCCGCCAGCGTGCTCGGCGCCGCCCTGCGCCCCGGGATCGAGCTGGTCATGGAGCAGGCCGGCTTCGCGCAGCGGCTCGCCGGGGCCGACCTGGTGATCACCGGCGAGGGCCAGCTCGACGGCCAGAGCCTGGCCGGCAAGACGCCCATCGGCATCGCCCGCCGCGCCCGCGAGCACGGCGTACCGACGGTGGTGCTGGCCGGGCGCCTGGGGGACGGCTGGCAGGCGGCCCACGACGAAGGCGTGCTGGCGGCCCTCGCCCTGGCCGACGGCCCCATGACGCTCGACGAGGCCCTGAGCCGCTGCGCCGAGCTGCTCGCCGACCGGGCCGAGGCGGTGCTGCGGCTGTTCGGCGCCTGCCGCGGCTGAGGTCGGCTACACCTCCACCCACATGCGCTGCAGGTTGGCCAGCGACTTGCTCATCAGGTCGAAGGTCTCGCTCTTGCCCTCGCGCTCGAACAGGCCGCGCCGCGCGGTGTCCAGGTCGAAGAGGATCTCCCGCGCGGCGGGGTCGCGGACCTGGCTCTGCACCCAGCCGATCGCCACCCGGCGCTGCCCCCGCGTGACCGGCTCGACCCGGTGCAGGGTCGACGACGGATAGAGGATCATCGCCCCGGCCGGCAGCTTGTAGCGCTGCTCGCCGGCCGTGGTGTCGGTCACCAGCTCGCCGCCGTCGTAGGCCTCCGGTGCCTCGAGGAAGAGGGTGAAGGAGAGATCGGTGCGCACCGGCGCCGCGCCGCCCATCACCGGGTCGTCGACATGGTTGCCGTAGTGCATGCCCGGGCGGTAGCGGCTGAAGCGTACCGGCGTCATGCGCGCCGGCCGCGCCGCCATCTGGAACAGCGGATGGCGGCGGATCGCCTCGCCGAGGCGCTCGCTCCACTGGCGCACCACCGGCGCCTGGCCGTCGGCCTGCTGGTTCGCCTTGACCTGGCGGGCGTGCCAGCCCGCCGTCTCCCGGCCGTCCCGGAAATGCGCGTCCTCGTCGAGATCCCGCCGCAGCGCCGCCAGCTGCTCGGCATCGAGGACATCCGCCACGCACAGAATCATTGCCTGCTCCCCTGTCAGTGATGCGAACGTGAATGCAAATAACTCTCGTATGAGTTATGTTATTGTCCCACGCCATGATACGCCAGCGTACCGGCGGGCCCCTTTATTTCTCCACCAGCAAGGCATTGAACAAGACGAGGGCATCAGCATGATGGAACAGCGCCTGAAACTGTGGGTCGGCATCGGCATGACCACCTTCCTGGGAGCCGGCGGCCAGGCGGCCCTGGCCCACAGTAGCGATCCCGCCGCCGACGAGTCCCACAAGGCCGAAATGGCCGTCGAATCGGGCGGCGAGAGGCATCATGGCGGTGAAGGCGATGAGTCCCGCCACGGCGGCGAAGGCAGCGAGTCTCACCACGGCGGCGAAGGCGGCGAGTCTCACCACGGCGGCGAAGGCGGCGAATCCGACCACGGCGGCGAAGGCGGTGAATCCGACCATGGCGGCGAGGGCGGCGAGTCCCATCACGGCGGTGAAGGCGGTGAAGGCGGCGCCGTCGGCTTCGTCTTCAGTCACTTCCCGGTAGCGGTCAGCGAAGGCGGTGAAGGTGGCGAAGGCGGCGGCAAGCCCGCCCCCAGCGCCCTGACCTCCCCCGGCATCTACTACACCGAACTCGCCCTCATGGAAGGCCATCTGGACAGTGCCGAGGCGCTCTATCGCAGCGGCCACGGTGACCAGGGCGCGGCCCATCTCACCCACCCGCTGATCGAACAGTTCCCGAAGCTGGAGCCGGCGCTGGAGGCACACGGCGAGGAAGCCCCGCTGGAGTCGGCCCTGGAAGCCCTCTCCGACAAGGCCGGCCAGACCGCCGACTGGGACCAGCTGGCCCCCGCCTTGGACAAGGCCCGCCAGGCGATCGACGCGGCCCAGGCCGATGTCGCCGTCGAGACGCGCCAGTCGCCCCGCTTCATCGGCGACGTGACCCTGGCGCTGCTCAAGCAGGCGGCCGCGGAGTACGAGGAAGCCGTCAAGGACGGCCGCTTCGCCAATGCCGCCGAGTATCAGGACGGCCGTGGTTTCGTGCAGGTCGCCACGCAGCTGTGGCAGGCCGGCGCGGATACGCTTCGCGGCGCCGACGGCAAGGTCTACACCAAGGGTCAGGCCGAGCTGGAGGCACTCTCCCGCATCTGGCCCGAGGCCGTGCCGCCGGCCGAGCCGGTCAAGGCGCCGGGCGAGGTCTACGCCGAGGTCGCCCGCTTCGAGCTGGCGACCTCCGCGCTGCGTCACTGAGGTTACGCCAGTCCTGCCGGCGGGCCCTCGCCCGCCGGCAGCCCCTTGGCGATAGCCTGCCGCTATGCCGCCGATGACTTCCGCTCACTGGGCGCTTCCCGACGGGCCGGTTATCATCGAGGCAGATTCCATCACGGAGGATTCTCTCATGGCAGATACCAACTCCATCGGCCTGCACCAGGCCAGCGCCGACCAGCTGGCCGACAAGCTCAACACCCTGCTGGCCAACTACCAGATCTTCTACATGAACGTGCGCGGCTATCACTGGAACGTGAAGGGCCAGCACTTCTTCGAGCTGCACACCAAGTTCGAGGAGTACTACACCGATCTGCTGACCAAGATCGACGAGGTCGCCGAGCGCGTCCTGACCCTGGGTCACCAGCCGCTGCATGCCTACAGCGACTATGTGCGGGTCGCCGACATCGCCGAGGACAAGAACGTCCACGACGGCGAGGCCTGCGTGCGCGGCATCGTGCAGGGCTTCCAGACGCTGATCGAGCTGCAGCGCGAACTGCTCTCCCTGGCCTCCGACGCCGACGACGAGGGCACCGCCTCGCTGGCCAGCGACTACATCCGCGAGCAGGAAAAGACCGTGTGGATGCTCAACGCCTACCTTGGCTGAGCCCTCGCGCCTGTCCCTTCCGCCGCCGCTCCCCGGAGCGGCGGCGTCGTTTTCCGGGCCTCGCGGCCCTCGGCCACTTGAGGTCGCGTCACGATCACCTATGCTGAACGCAGCGTCGGCCGCCCCCCTTGTCCGCAGCGGTCGACGCCCCAAGGATGAGTCCTGTCGCGGTTGAAACCGCATTTGCTCACTGAGCCGCAAGGAGGTAGCCATGAGCCAGAAACTGAGTGGCAAGCGCGTCGCCATTCTCGCCACCGACGGGTTCGAGGAATCCGAACTCGCGGTGCCGCGCAAGGAACTCGATGCCCAGGGCATGACCGTGCATATCGTCGCGCCCGACAAGAAGGGCATCCGCGCCTGGGCGGAAACCGACTGGGGTGACACCTACGACGTCGACGTGGCTCTCGATGACGCCAATGTCGCCGACTACCACGCCCTGGTGCTGCCCGGCGGCCTGTTCAACCCGGACAGCCTGCGTACCAACGACAAGGCCCAGGCCTTCGCCCGGCATTTCTTCGAGGCCGGCAAGCCGGTCGGCGCCATCTGCCACGGCCCCTGGCTGCTGATCAACGCCGGCGTGGTCAAGGGCCGTCGCATGACCTCGTTCCCCTCGGTGGCCCAGGATCTGAAGAACGCCGGGGCCGAGTGGGTCGACGAGGAAGTGGTGGTCGACAGCGGGCTGGTCACCAGCCGCAAGCCCGACGATCTCGACGCCTTCTGCCGCAAGCTGATCGAGGAGATCGGCGAAGGGCGTCACAGCCACCAGCACGCCTGACCGGCATCCCCTCGAGTCCCGCTTGCGTCCGCCTCGCCCGCCGAGGCGGACGCTTTGCGTCCGGCCTCGCCAAGGCCGCCTTCAAGGAGTCCCGCATGTCCCGCCACCCCCGCCAGGCCCTGCGCAAGCTGCTGCATATCGCCGCCCGGCCGATGAAGTCGGACCGCGGGCGCGGCGGCATCGTGGTGCATGCCTATCGAGGCTACGGCACGGCCCATGAGGTCTACCTGATGGGCCGCGTCTTTCACCAGCCCAGCCTGGGGCTGCCGCTGGCCGAGGGCACACTGGCCCGCGACGTGGCCGACGTGGTGCGGCGCGGCGTGCGCTGGGGCGTCGGGGAGGCGGAAGTCACCCTGCGCCTGAACGGCAGCACGCTGACCGTGACCACCGACCGCGACGGCTACTACGACGCCCGGATGCGCCTCGACACCCCGCTGCCGCTCGATCACAGCTGGCATCATGCCGATCTCGACGTGCACGTCGATGGCGCGCACACGGTCAGCGAGCGGGCCGAGATCTACGTGCCGCCACCGACGGTCGACCTGGCGGTGATCAGCGACATCGACGACACGGTCATGTACACCGGGGTCGCCAACAAGCTGAAGATGGCCTACCGCCTGTTCCTCGAGAAGGCCGACCGCCGCACGGCCTTCCCCGGCGTCGCGGCCTTCTATCAGGCGCTGTTCGACGGTACCGACGGGCAGCGCCGGCGCCCGATGCTCTATGTCTCGCGGGGGCCCTGGAGCATCTACGAGATACTGGAAGCCTTCTTCCAGCGCAACCGCATCCCCGTCGGTCCGATCCTGTTCCTGCGCGAATGGGGGCTGACCCTGCAGCGCCCCTGGCCGCGCAAGGCCAGCGACCACAAGGTGATGGTGATCGAGCGCATGCTGGCGCTCTATGACACCCTGCCCTTCGTGCTGATCGGCGACAGCGGCCAGGAGGATCCCGAGACCTACGCCCGCCTGGTGCATGACCACCCCGGGCGCATCCGCGCCATCTACATCCGCGACGTCGACCACAGCGCCGCGCGCAAGGCGGACATCGCCCGGCTGGCCGAGGAGGTCGACGCGCACGACTGCACGCTGCTGCTGGCCGACAGCAGCCTGGGCATGGCCGAGCATGCCTTCCGCCACGGCCTGATCTCCGCCGACGGCCTGGCGGCGGTCAGGCATTCGCCGGACTGAGCGCCTCGTCGGCCAGCGACTCGAGCATCGCCCGCAGCAGCTGCCAGAACGCCGCCACCGAGTCGATCTCGACCCGTTCGTCGGGCGAGTGCGCGCCGCGAATCTGCGGGCCGAAGGAGATCATCTGCAGGCCGGGATACTTGCCGCCGAGAATCCCGCACTCCAGCCCGGCGTGGATCACCCTGACCGCCGGCGCATCGCCCGTCAGCCGTTGATGCAGCTCGCGGAAGCGCGTCAGCAGCGGACTCTCGGGGGCCGGTGTCCACCCCGGGTAGGCGTTTTCCATGCGCACCTCGGCACCGATCAGGCCGAACAGCGCACGGAAACGATCCGCCATGTCGGCGCAGGCGCTGTCGCGCAGCGAGCGCACCAGGGCACACAGATGCAGGCGCCCCGCCTCGAGGCTCACCACCCCCAGGTTGTTGGAGGTTTCCACCACCCCGGGCACCGCGACGCTCATGCGCTCCACGCCGCAGGGCGCCACATGCAGCGCGGCGACCAGCATGCGACTGGCGGTGGGCGTCAGGGCCGTCTCGGCCCGCGCCGCCGGCTCCAGCGCCAGTGCGAGCCCTTCATCGACGCCCTCGAGCTCGGCGCGCAGCTCATCCTGCAGGGCCGCCAGGCGCGCCCGGGCGGCGCCCTCCTCGCCGTCGGCCATCACCAGGGTGGCGAAGGCCTCGCGCGGCAGGGCGTTGCGCAGCGTGCCGCCGTGATAGTCGACCAGGCGCACACCGCAGGGCTCCAGGGCGCGCAGCACCCGCACCAGCAGGCGATTGGCGTTGCCGCGCCCCTTGTGGATGTCGATCCCCGAGTGGCCGCCGACCAGCCCGGTCAGCGACAGCCGCCAGGTGCGCTCCTCGGCGTGCACGGCACTGGTCGGCAGGTTGGCCTCGACCACCACGTCGGCGCCGCCGGCGCAGCCGATGTAGACCTGACCACGATCCTCGGAGTCCAGGTTGAGCAGGATGCGCCCCTCCAGCCAGCCCTCGGCCAGGTGCAGCGCGCCGCCCATGGAGGACTCCTCCTCGACGGTGAACAGCGCCTCGAGCGGGCCGTGGCGCAGGGTGTCGTCCTCGAGAATCGCCAGCGCCGCGGCCACGCCCAGGCCGTTGTCGGCGCCCAGGGTGGTGCCGCGGGCGTGCAGCCAGCCGTCGGCGATGACGGTCTCGACGGGATCGGCGGTGAAGTCGTGAGGATGATCGGCGTTGGCCTGGGCGACCATGTCCAGATGGCCCTGGAGGATCACCCCCGGGGCCTGCTCGCAGCCCGGCGTCGCCGGCTTGGTCAGGCGCAGGTTGCCGGCGGCGTCGAGAGCGTGGCCGAGCCCCCGGGCCTCGGCCCAGGCGATCAGCGTGCGGCGGATGCCGGCCTCGTGGCCGGAGGGCCGCGGCGTGTTGCACAGGGTGCGGAAATGGCGCCACAGCGGGCGCGGCGTCAGGGTTTCCAGATGCTCGTTCATGACGGGTCCTGAAGGCGACGATAGCGATCGCCGTCATTGTAGCGATCATGACTCCATCACGAAGCCTCCCGCCCGAGACTTTCCCTCGCCCTGCCCCAGAACGCCGCCGCCCCGGCAAAGACCGGGGCGGCGGTGAGAACGGGAACGACGCAACGCTCAGTAGTGGTCGTCGTGGCTCTCGTCGTAGCGGGCATCGATGATCGCCGTGCCGGCCGCGGCGATCAGCACGATCATCACCGTGCCCAGCACCCAGGCGAAGTACCAGGCGCCACGCTCGCCCAGCACGATGGTCAGGGCGATGGCCACCACGGCGAGGAGCAGCCAGAAGAGGAAGAGCAGTATCTGTTTCATGGTCCGGGCTCCGCAATCAGTAGGCGTGTTCGTCGTGGGCGATCGATTCCGGCGTCACCTTGCCGCGCATCACCCAGAAGGCCCAGCTGGTGTAGATGCCGATGATCGGGATGAAGACCGCGGTGAAGGCCAGCATCCAGCCCAGCGTGCCCAGGCTCGAGGACGCATCCCACACGGTCAGGCTGTGGCTCGGCTCGCTGGACGACGGCATCAAAAACGGGAACATCGCCGCACCCAGCGTGACCAGGGTGGCGGCCCAGGCCAGCGCCCCCAGCCACCAGGCCAGGTGCGACAGGCCGGCGCGCGCCGCCATGATGCCGCCCAGCACGGCCAGGTAGACACTCGCCGGGACCAGCCACAGGGCCGGATGGGCGGTGTAGTTGGCCAGCCAGGCGCCGGCGGCGGTTTCCACGGTCTTGTTGAGCGGCAGCGCCGGACCGGCCGGGTCGCCGCCCGCGGTGATCTCGTAGCCGTGCATCATGGTCACCCAGATGCCGCAGAGGCTGAACACCACCAGCGCCACCAGGCCGGCGACGCTGAGCAGCCGGCAGGCACGCTCGCGGATCACCCCGGTACCGCGGTTCATCACCATGGCACCGCCTTGGTAAAGCGCCAGCGCCAGCGCCATCACTCCGCACAGTACGGCGAAGGGGTTGAACAGGCTGATGAAGCTGCCGGTGTAGTAGGAGACCATGTTCCAGGAGAAGTGGAACGGCACACCCTCGAGCATGTTGCCCATCGCCGCACCGAAGACAATCATCGGCACCGCGCCGGAGATGAACAGCATCCAGTCCCAGGCGCCGCGCCAGCGCTCACCCGGCAGCTTGCTGCGGTACTCGAAGCCCAGCGGGCGCACGATCATCGACCACAGCAGCACCAGCATCACCACATAGAGCCCGGAAAAGGCGGTGGCGTAGATGGTCGGCCAGGCGGCGAACACCGCCCCGCCGCCGAGGATGAACCACACCTGGTTGCCGTCCCAGTGCGGGGCGATCATGTTGATCACCGCGCGGCGCTCACCGTCGGTGCGGCCCAGGTAGCGCAGCGCGGCGCCGACCCCCATATCCATGCCGACCATCACCGCCAGGCCGATCAGCAGCACACCCAGCAGCACCCACCAGGTCACCTTGAGAAGTACGTACGGATCCATGGCTCAGGCCTCGCTCCACTGGGATGAATGTTGTTGACGGACCGAATCGGCATGCGCGTCATGCTTGCCCTCGCTCGGCCCCAGACGGATGAATTTCACCATCAGGTACATCTCGACGACGATGAACAGGCTGTAGAGCAGCACGAACCCGGTCAGCGAGAAGATCATGTAGCCGACGCTGTGGGTCGAAGCGGACAGCCAGGTCGGCAGCTGGCCGTAGACCGTCCACGGCTGGCGTCCCAGCTCGGCGACCACCCAGCCGGCCTCGTTGGCGATAAACGGTACCGGAATCATCCACGGCGCCAGGCGCAGGAACCAGTTATGCCGATGCAGGGTGCCACGCAGCGAGAAGATCACCGCCAGGATCAGGAAGGCCATCATCAGGAAGGCCGTCGCCACCATGACGCGGAACGACCAGAACACCGGCGCCACGGGCGGGATGGTGTCGGCCGCCGCCTTGGCGATCTGGGCATCGGTGGCCTGCGAAACGTCCTCGACGTAGCGCTGGACCAGCAGCGCGTAGCCCAGGTCGTCCTGATGGGCCTCGAAGGTGGCGCGTGCCTGGGCGTCGGTGGGGTTCTCGCGCAGCGTCTGCAGAGCGCTCAACGCCGGGATGCCGTTGCGAATCCGTGTTTCGGCCTCGGCCACCAGATCATTCACCCCGGGAATCGACTCGTCGAAGGTGTGGGTGACCAGCGGCGTCAGCAGGTACGGAATCTGTACCTCGAAGTCGTTGCGCTGCTCCTCCTGGTTGGGCCAGGCGATCAGGTTGAAGCCGGCCGGGGCCTCGGCGGTTTCCCACAGCCCTTCCATGGCGGCCAGCTTGGTGGGCTGGGCGCCGCCGTTGATGAAGCCCAGGGCGTCGCCCAGCGAGATCACACCGATGCTGGCGAACACGCCGAACAGCGCGGCGACCCGGAACGAGCGCTTGGCCAGCTCGATGTGGCGGCGCCGCAGCAGGTAGAAGGCGCTGATGCCCAGCACGAAGATCGCCGCGGTCACGTAGCCGGCGATGCTGGTGTGGACGAACTTGGCCTGCGCCTCGGGGCTGAAGATCAGGTCCGGCAAGCTGGTCAGCTCCATGCGCATGGTGTCGGGATTGAACGCCGAGCCGGTGGGCTTCTGCATGTAGCCGTTGGCGATCAGGATCCACAGCGCCGAGAGGTTGGACCCCAGCGCCACCATGTAGGTCACCAGCAAGTGCTTGCCGCGCGACAGCTTGCCCCAGCCGAACAGCATCAGGCCGACGAAGGTCGATTCGAGGAAGAACGCCATCAGGCCCTCGATGGCCAGCGGCGCGCCGAAGATGTCGCCGACGAAATGCGAGTAGGTCGACCAGTTGGTGCCGAACTCGAACTCCATGGTCAGGCCGGTGGCCACGCCCAGGGCGAAGTTGATGGCGAACAGCTTCGACCAGAAGTGGGTCATCTGCCGGTAGATGTCGCGCCCGGTGATGACGTAGATGGTTTCCATCGTCGCCAGCAACACCGAGAAGCCCAGCGTCAGCGGCACGAAAAGGTAGTGATACAACGCCGTGGCCGCGAACTGGAGTCGCGACAGCTCGATGACGGTGTCTAGTTCTTGCATGGCGAGGTGTTCTCCGTGATCCCTGCGTGACCGACGCTCTCCACGCCCGGCGGCGTGGACAGCGACGGAAGTGCGGCCTCAGCCTAACGCAGCGCCGGAAAACGCCTCTTGACCTGTATCAAGGCCGCTCACCGGCACTCGCCGCCGGCCTGCGGCAGGCTGTCGCAAGCCGTCTCGGCCAGGGGCGCCGGGCTCGTCAGCCCGGGGCTCGCCAGGCGTCGGTAGGTGGCGCAATCGCGCATCAGCGAGGCATGATCACCGCTCGCGATCGGCCGCCCGCGCTCGAGCAGCAACACTCGTTCGGCCAGACGCGCCCAGCCCGGATGGTGCGAGATCAGCAGCAGCGAACGCCCGGCGAGATAGCCGGCCAGATTCGCGCGCAGCCGCGCCGCGGTGGCGGTGTCGAGCCCCTCGCCCGGCTCGTCCATGATCACCACCGGGGCGTCGCGCAGCAGGGCGCGGGCAATGCCCAGCCGGCGGATCTGGCCGCCGGAGAGCTTGAGCCCCTCCTCGCCCACGATGGTGTCGTAGCCCTCGGGCAGCGCCAGGATCTCCTCGTGCAGACAGGCCAGTCGCGCCGCCTCGACCATCGCCGCCTCGTCGGCCTCGGGATTGCCCAGCAGCAGGTTGTCGCGCACCGTGGCATGGAAGAGGTAGATCTTCTGCGGCACCACGGCGAGGCGTGCCCGCAGGTCCTCGCTGCGGTAGGCCTCGACCGGCCGCCCGCCCCAGCGGATCTCGCCGCGCTCGGCCGGCATCAGGCGCAGCAGCAGCTGCGTCACCGTGCTCTTGCCGGCCCCGCTCGGCCCCACCAGCGCGACATGCTCGCCGGGGGCGATGGTGAGGTCGAGATCCGTCAGCGCCCAGGGGCCGTCGGCGGTATGCCGTGCGCCGACGCCGGCGAAGCACAGGGTATCGTCCTCGGGCGGCGGCGCCGGCTCGGCGGGGTCGGTGACATTGGGCGCGAGCGTCTCGAAGGCCCGCAGCCGCCGCGTCGCCGCCCGCAGCTGTCCCAGGGCCTGCCAGGCGCCGGGCAGCTGGGCGATCGCCTCGAAGCAGCCCATGACCAGCAGCACCACCGGGGCGAAGTCGACCGCCGCCAGCCCCGGCCCCTGCACCAGCGGCACCATCAGCCAGGCGGTGACCAGCACGGCGAGGTTGGTGAGCAGCAGCACACCGGCGCCGGATAGCCCCGACAGGTGCGCAAGCCGCGCCTGGGCCGCCAGCCAGCGTCGGCTCAGCTCATGAATCTCCGCGCGGCGGCGGGGCATGTCGCCGAACACGCTCAGCTCGCCCAGCCCCTCGACCGCATCCACCACGCCGGCCTTGAGCTCGGCGGCGATCGCCACACCTTGGCGGCCCGGCTCGCGCCCGAGCCGCTCGACCAGCGCCGGCAGGGCCACGCCCGCCAGCACCAGCAGCGCCAGATTGACCAGCGCCACCGGCACACTGTAGGTGGCCAGCACCAGCACCGCGCCGCCGAGGCAGATCAGCGCCACCACGGCGGGCGTCAGCAGCCGCAGATAGACGTTGTCCAGGGTGTCGATGTCGGAGCGCACCCGTGCCAGCAGGTCGCCGCTGCGCAGCCCCTGCAGCTGCTGCGGCGAGAGCGGCTCCACCTGACGGTAGAACCATACCCGCAGGCCGGTGAGCAGCCGCAGGGTGGCGTCGTGGCTGACCAGCCGCTCGAGATAGCGACCGCCGGTGCGGGCAATCGACAGACCACGGATCAGCGCCGCCGGCGTGAAGTAGTTGAAGTCCGCCGCGGCGAGCCCCGCCGCCGCCATGCTGGCCAGGAACCAGCCGGACACCGCCAGCAGCGCCATGTTGGCGGACACGGTCACCACGCTGAGCAGGATGCCCAGCGCAAAGTAGCCCAGATAGGGACGGGCGATCGACAGCCACCAGCGCAGGTCGCTCATGCCGGCACCTCCCCGTCGGCGCCGGCCACCAGCCGGGCATAGAGCCCGCCGGCGGCCATCAGGGCCTCATGGCTGCCCTGCTCGCGGATGCGCCCGCCGTCGAGCACCACGATGCGATCGGCGTGGCGCACGGTCGCCAGCCGGTGAGCGATGATCACCAGGCTGCGCCCCTGCCCCAGCGCCTCGAGCGCCTCGACAAGCGCCCGCTCATTGTCGGAATCCAGATGCGCGCTGACCTCGTCGGCGACCACGAAGGTCGCCTCGCGGACCAGTGCCCGGGCGATCGCCAGGCGCTGCGCCTCACCGCCGGACAGCCGCACCCCGCGTTCGCCGAGCGGCGTGTCGAGCCCCTGCGGCAGATCGGCGACCAGCGACTTCGCCTGGGCCTGCTCCAGCGAGCGCCACAGGGCCGCGTCGTCGATGTCGTCGCGCCCCAGGCACAGGTTGTCGCGCACCGTGCCGAAGAACAGCCGCGGCTGCTGGGGCACCCAGGCCAGCGACTCGCGCCAGGTGTCGATGTCGAGCTCGTCGAGCGCCACGTCGTTGACCGCGAGCCGGCCCGCCTCGGCGCGCAGCAGGCCCAGCAGCAGCAGCGCCAGGGTGCTCTTGCCCGCCCCCGAGGGGCCGACGATGGCCAGCGTCTCGCCCGGGGCGATGGACAGGTCGATGTCGCTGAGTGCCTGCACGCCGCCCGGATAGGCGTAGGACAGCCCTTCCAGCGCCACCCGCGGCGGTTCGCCGGGCGTCAGGACGTCGCGCCGCGTGCCGCTCCAGGGCCGGGACGGCGTATCGAGCAGCTCGACGATACGCTCGGCCGCGCCCAGTGCCTCCATGCGGGCATGGTAGACGCTGCCCATGTTGCGCAGCGGCAGGTAGAACTCCGGGGCCAGCAGCAGCACCAGAAAGCCCGCCTCGAAGCCCAGTTCGCCCCACAGCAGGCGAAAACCGATCAGCACCGCGACCATGGCGATGCTCACCGTGGCCAGGAACTCCAGCACCAGCGAGGAGACGAAGGCCAGCCGCAGGACCTTCATGGTGCTGGCCCGGTAGTCGTCGGAGAGCCGCTCGATCAGCCGTGCCTCGCGCCGGCCCAGGTTGAAGACCTTGAGCGTGGTCAGCCCCTGCAGGGCATCCAGGAAGTGGCCCGACAGCCGCCCCATGCGCCGCCACTGGCGCTGGTTGAGCTTCTCGGCGCCCTTGCCGATGAAGATCATGAACACCGGGATCAGCGGCGCGGTGACCAGCAGGATCAGCCCCGAGACCCAGTCGATGGGCAGGATCACCGCGAGGATTGCCAGCGGAATCAGCGCGGCCAGCGCCGTCTGCGGCAGGTAGCGAGCGTAGTAGGCCTCGAGGTGCTCGACGCCGTCGGTGACGCTGTTGACGATGTCGCCGGTCTGGGTGTCGCGCTGCCAGGCCAGCCCCAGCGCCTCGAGCTGGTGCATGAGTCGGTCGCGGATCGCCAGCTTGACCGTGGCGGCGGCGGCGAAGGCGCAGCGCTCGACCGCGTAGGTCAGCCCCGCGCGCACCAGCAGGATCGCCAGCATGCCGGCGAAGGCCGGCCACAGGGTGGCCAGCGGCGTGCCCTGGAAGATGGCGCCGTCGGCGACATGGGCGAGCAGGGTCGCCTGGAGGATCAGCAGCACGCCGCTGGCCAGGCCCAGGCCGATGGCCCAGCTGACCGGCGTGCGCACGCGACGGCTTTCCTGCTTGAGCCAGTCGCGGGGTCTTGCCGTGGAGGAAGTCTGCATAAGGGAGCGTGGGAACGCGAGTCGTCAGTGAACAAGAAATCCGGACTAGTCTACGGACTGCCGATGCCACCCGCTTGACGTGCATCAAGCTTGTCGGGACGCGTCGTCTCGAGCGCCGCCTGGAGCCGCCCGGCCAGCTCGCGCCAGTGGCGCAGGCGTGCCTTGCGACCCGCCGCCGTCCAGCCGGCGGGCACCTCGCGGCCCTGGAACAGCGGCGCCGACAGCGCCTGCCACTCGGCCTCGTCCAGCGCGGAGGGCGCGCGATGACGGGCGATGCGCCAGGCCCGGGCCAGCCAGGGCCGTGCCAGCGCCAGCTCGCCACCGCCCGCGGCGAACCAGGCCAGCCGCGCCGGCGTGGCCGTATCGAGCGGTGGCACGGGAGCCTCGTCGAGCAGCGCCACGATCAGGGCGGCATCGAGCTCGTCCAGTTCGGCGGCCAGCAGGGTCGGCAGCAGCTCGTGGAACTCGGCCTGCCAGTCGGTCAGCCGCCGACGGGCGTCGGCGTGCAGGGGCAGCCCCATCATCACCGCATGCTCACCGCTGGAGGCCTCGCGGGACAGGCCCAGGCGCAGGGTGGCGTAGCCCCGGGAGCGCCAGAAGGCCAGCAGGCCGGGCTCGCCACCGAAGCTGGCTCCCAGGGCGTCGATGCCGGCGCCACAGGCCCGCTCGGCCACCGCCGCGAGCAGCCGCGAGCCCACCCCGCGCCGGCGTGCCGCGGGATGCACGGCGATGCGCTGGATACGCCACCAGCGGCTCTCGGCCGCCTCACGCCAGCCGCCGTGCACCGCCAGCGACTGGGCCAGCAGATGGCCCCGCGGGCGTCGCTCGCCGCGGTGGACCGCCGCGGCCAGGTCCGCCGGCAACCCGCCCTCGGCCTGGACCAGGCACACGCCCACGCAGTGCCCGCCGACCCGGGCCGCCAGCAGCCGGGTGTCCGGGGCATCGAGCAGCTGGCGCAGATCGCCGGGGGTGGTGCGATAGTGCGCCTGGACCAGCAGGCCAAAGAGCTCGGTCAGCGCCGGGGTATCGCGGGCCAGGGCCGCGCGGTCGAGCTCGGCCAGCTGTACCGGCTCGGTGGCGAGCGCCGCGGTGACCCGGTCGTCGTCCGCCGGTTCGGCGTCGAGCAGCAGCAGCTCGCGGGTCAGCGCCTCGAGCGGATCGCCCAGCGCCCAGCGCACGGGGGTCGCGAGCCGACAGGCCCGCCAGTCCGGCGTCTCGCGCGCGAGCCGCTCGCGAAAGCGCACCGCAAAGCCGCGCCCGGTGCCCTCGTAGCCATGCACGGTGGTGGCGAAGGCGAGCCGCGGAAAGGCCGCCAGCCAGCGTCCCAGCAGCGGTGCGGGAATCGCCGCCGCCTCGTCGACCAGCAGCGTCGGCGCGGCACTCGGTTCGCCCCCCGCCTCGGCCAGGGCCGCCATCACGCCATCCGGCGGCAGAAAGCGCAGCCGCGCCGGGCCCTGGCCGGTGGTCACCACAAAGACATTGGCCTCACGCCGCCCCCCGGGCAGCAGTGCGGCGAGGCGTTCGAACACCGGCTCGACGGCGCCGGGGCGCGGCGCGGTCAACCACAGCTCGCGTTCGCCGCCGGCCAGCCGCCGGGCCGCGGCGATGCCCAGCGCCGCGCTCTTGCCGCGGCCGCGATCGGCGCTGATCACCAGCGGGCGGCGGCGACGCAGGCGGCTCAGGCGGCGCACCGCTTCGGCCTGATCGGCACTCAGGCAGTCCGGATCGGTCACGCTCGATGGCGCGGCGGCCTCGCCGGCCGCCGGCAGCGTCAGGTCGGGACGCTCGGCCTCGGCCGGCCAGTGCAGCAGGGTGTCGGCGGTGCGCAGGCAACGGGCCAGCCGTGCCAGGGTATGGGCACTGAGCGAGTCGACGGCATGGGGCCAGCTGGCCAGCCGGGCATAGTCGGCGTCGGGGCGGGGCGTGCCGATGCGCCAGTCGGCGGGCGTCAGCAGCAGCAGCAAGCCACCGGCGCGCACCGTGCCGGCGACGGCGCCGAAGGCCTCGGGGTCGAAGCCGCCGCCCGGGGTGGCGGCGTCCACCACCACCAGATCGTGCTCGCCGCCCAGCCGTGTACGGGCCTTGGCGGCGGGCAGCGCGGGGAGGTCATCGGCGGGGCTCGCCGGGCCCAGCCACAGCGGCGCCTGCCAGGTGCCGCCGCGCCAGACACTCAGTGCCCGCTCACGCAGCATCGCCGCCTCGCCGTCGGCCCACAGCAGGCCACGGTGGCGGCGATCGGTCAGGGTATGGCGCAGTGCCGCGAGGGCGGCACTCAGGGAATCGTGCATGGCGCACAGGATGCGCCATGCACGGCGTCGAGACCAGTGCCCGACGGTCGGCGGCGGCTCAGCCCAGCTTCGGCATGCCGGTGATGTAGCCCACCGCGGCGCCGTAGCGATCCTTGTAGTTGGCCCGCACATAGGGGTCCAGGGTCTCGCGGACCTTGTCGTGCAGCGGGCTTTCCCAGTCACCCGGGTGCTGGAAGTTGCTCATGATGTAGGTCCAGCCGTTGATCGCGTCGACGGCCTGCAACCCGGTGGACTCGGCGCCCGCGGGGCAGGACAGGATGCGCGCCAGCTTGCCGCTGTCGACGTTGTAGGCCCACAGGAAGTTGTTGACGTGGTTGCCGCTGTCCTCGCCGATGAACAGGGTGCGCAGTTCCTCGGAGAACTTGATGTTGTCGGGGTTGGCGATGCGGTCGGCATGGGCGGTGTTGCCCAGCGCGTCGGGGCTGGCCAAGTCCTCGCCGACGAGGTTGGCCGGCGGTGCCATGTGCACCGACACCCACTCGCTGTCGATGGGCTGGCCGCCGCTGTCCTTCTGGCCACCGCGCAGGGTGTGCTCGTAGACCGCACCGGCGTTCGGACCCTCGACATGGATCTCGCTGCTGCCGTCGGTCATCGTCTTGTAGATGTAGGACATGGCCGAATAGGCCTTCTTGTCCGCGGCATTGACGGTGGTGCCTTCCATCTTGGTGAAGCCCATCGAGGCACCCACCAGGGCCGCGTAGCGATGGGTTTCCAGGAAGGCCGCGGCCTTCTCCATGCCCGGCTGGAGCTTGACCCAGTTGATCTTGCCGCTGTAGGGGATGCGGGTGAAGCTGTCGTCCTTCGGGTCCTCGGTGCGGATATCCATGATATCCGACGCCTGGATGCCGTCGTCGATCAGCTTCTTGATCTCGGCGCTGTCGGCATGGCCCAGACGGATCCAGCCGATGTTGCCGGCGCCGGGGCCCTTGCCCGAGACCTGGGTCCATTTGCCCACGTACAGGGTGCCGGACGACAGATCCCGCGGCTTGTCGGCGACGAACATGAACAGGCCGCCGTTGGTGGCGTCGTCACCCATCAGCACGGTGCGCTCGTCGGGCATGACCTGAATCAGCTCGTGGGAGAGACGCCCGAGATTGTAATGCTTGACGAGGGTGCCGGTGCCGTCCGGATTGACCGTCACTTCCGGCAGGTGGCCGTAATTGTAGGGCGTGCCACTATTCTCGTCGCCGAACAGGTTCCGGCAGTAGCTCTTGAATTCATCGTCGGGGGCGGCGGCGTCCGGCTCGTACTCCTCGCTGGAGAGGTGGGTGCCCCAGGGCGACAGGCTGGCGCCGCAGGTTATCCACAGCCCGCCCACCGGCGAGGTGTCGACATTGTGATACTTGACCAGCGTCAGCTCGCCGGTTTCCGGGTTCTGGTCCAGGGTCAGCACCGCGATCGGCGAGGGCAGACGGCCGTACATCGACTCGCCGGCGCCGTCGCGGGTGGTGTATTCGAACTGCACGACGGCGAACACCGGGTTGCCGTACACGCCGTCGACCCGGGCGTTGTCGACCGTCAGCAGGCTGGTGCCGTCCGGGCAGTCGGAGAAGAACTGGCGATTGCCGGCCGAGGGGTCGAGGATCGGCCGGTTGTCGATGTCGTAGTAGCCGCCGGCGACCACCGTGCCGCCCTGACCGTCGGGCACCCGATCGCCGGTGATGAAGAACGGATGATAGGCGAGCTTGACCTGGCGGCTGCTGCCGTCGCTCATGTGAAGCTGCATGGCCGAGCCGATGGTGGTGGTCGCCATGGCGACCGGGTTGCTCAGCGAGGGCGCCGCCATGGGCAGGAAGCTGACGGAATCGAGCGTGGCCTCGGTCGCGGCGGCCGCGGAACGGCTGGCACCGAGGCCGGCAAGACCACCGGCGAGCGGCAGCAGTGGCGCGCCCGCCATGAAGCCGAGCAGACGGCGGCGATTGCTATCGACAGACTGGGTCATGGGAACGTCCTTGGTCGTCAGGCGGATCGAAGTGGCGTCGAACGACGTCGGCCTGGCCACAAGAGGCACCGACGCCATGATCGACATGACCGCATGATCCGGCACCACGATGACAGCCGGCTGACACTTTCGTGTCCGTTCGATGGCACCGGCCCGATGGAGCAGCGCCGAACCGATGCCCGGCCGGCAGGACGCCAGGCATTGGCTGAAGTCAGGCCTCGATGCGCCGCAGCAGGAACACCAGCGGCACGCTGAGCAGGTAGATCATGCCCAGCCACAGGAAGATGTCGTTGAAGGCCATCACCACCGTCTGCTCGGAGAGGCGCTGGACCAGCATGCCCACCGCGGCCTGGTGGGCGTCGGGCACCGAGCCCGCGAGCATCGCCTCGTACCTGGCGATTTCCGCCACCACCACCTCGCGGCCGGTATCGATGGCCGGCGCCAGCGCGTTCCAGTGAAAGTCCTCGCGCCAGTCGCGCAGCGTGTCGAGCAGCGCCAGCCCCACCGCCCCGCCGAGGTTGCGCATCACGTTGAACAGGCCACTGGCATTGCCCACTTCATGGGGCGGCAAGGTACCCAGCGCGATCCGCGAGGCGGGAATGATGCACAGGATCAGCCCCATGCCGCGCACCACCTGCGGCCAGAAGAACTGCCAGAACCCCGACTCCACGGTCAGGTCGGCGTTCATCATCGAGCCGATGCCCACCAGCAGCAGGCCGGCAACGAGCAGCACGCGCAGGTCCAGGCGATTGGAAAGCTGGCCGACGATCGGCGCGCAGCAGAACATGGTCAGGCCGGTGACGAACATCACCTCGCCGATCTGCAGGCTCGAGAAGTGACGCACCTGGCCGAAGAACAGCGGCATCAGGTAGACCAGCCCGTAGAGCGCGATGCCGATGATGAAGCCCAGCCCGGCGCCGAGGGCGAAGTTGCGGTTGGCGAAGGCATAGAGGTCGACGATGGGATGCTCGCGCCGCAGGGTGCGGGCGAAGAACCAGATCCCCGCCAGCACGCAGAGCAGCGTCATGACGACGATGCGATCGCTGGCGAACCAGTCGTCGCCGGGGCCCTCCTCGAGCACGAACTCCAGCGAGCCGAGAAACACCGCGATCAGCGCCAGGCCGATCCAGTCCAGACGGCGGGCGACGGCATGGTTCGCCCGGTCGATGTCGAGGAAGGTCCAGGCCGCCCAGCACACCAGCACCCCGGGGATCACGTTGGCCAAAAACAGCCAGTGCCAGCTGGCGATATCGGTCAGATAGCCGCCCACCGTGGGGCCGACCGACGGTGCCATGGTCACCACCATGCCGATCACCGCCTGCACGCTGCCCATCACCCGCCGGGGAAAGATCGAGAAGCTCACCGCCTGGGTGATGGGAATCATCGCTCCGCCGGCGAAGCCCTGGATGGCGCGCAGCACGATCAGCTGCTCGATGGAGCCGGCCAGCGCGCAGCCCAGGCTGGCCAGCGTGAAACCGGCGCAGGAGAGCGTGAAGGCCACCCGCGTCGAGAGAATGCGCATCAGCATCCCCGACAGGGGGATCATCACGATCTCGGCGATCAGGTAGGCCGTCTGCACCCAGGAGATCTCGTCCTGGCTGGCCGACAGCCCGGCCTGGATCTCGTTGAGCGAACTGGCGACGATCTGGATATCCAGGATCGCCATGAACATGCCGAACACCGCGGCGATGAAGCCGAAGCGCTGCGGCCACGGCGGCAGGTCGCTGACGCCCTGACGGGCGCCGTCGGCCGCGGCGTCGCTCACGCGCCGCTCCCGCTACGGGCCACGGAGGCCGGCTTTCCGGAGGCCGGCTTTCCGGAGGCCGGCTTTCCGGGCGTATCGGTGTCCCGGTCACGGGTGTCGATCCCCGGCACCACCGACAGCCCGCCACGTAGCCGGCCAAGGGCGTCGTCGGGGCCGGTGACACGAATCTTCACCGGCACCCGCTGGACGACCTTGTTGAAGTTGCCGGTGGCGTTGTCCTGCGGCAGCAGGCTGAACTGGGTACCGGTGGCCGGCGCCAGGCTGTCGACCACGCCGCTGAAGGTCGTGTCGGGAAAGGCATCGACATGGATCGTCACCGACTGGCCGACCCGCATCCGCGCGAGCTGGGTCTCCTTGTAGTTGGCCACCACGTAGGCCGAGTCGATGGGCACCAGCTGCATCAGCGTCAGTGACGGCTGGGCGAGCGTGCCGGCCTCGACGGTCAGGTTGCCGACCACGCCGTCGCGGGGGGCGACGATACGGGTCTTGTCGAGCTGATGACGGGCGTAGGCCAGATCGGCCCGAGCGGCGTCGCGCCTGGCCCGGGCACTGTCGACGTCGGACTCGGCGACCGCCAGCCGGCGCCGTGCCGAGGTTACCGCGGCCTGCCGCGCGGCGAGCGTCGATTTCGCGACCCGCAGGGCGGCCTGGTCGTCCTCGTGCTGCTGGCGCGAGGCATAGTTGCGCGAGGCCAGCTTCGAGGAGCGCGCCAGATGCTGCCGGGCCTGGTCGACATCGGCCCGGGCCGCCTCGACCTGCGCTCCGGCCTCGTCGATCGCCGCCTTCTGCAACGCCACCTGCCGCCGGGCCTGGGCGATCGCGGCCGTGGCCACCGCCAGCTGCGCCCGGGCCTGGCTGACCCGATCGCGATAACTGGCGTCGTCGAGGCGCACCAGCAGCTGCCCTTTCGTCACCGGCTGGTTGTCGTCGACCACTACCTCGGCGACCCGGGCGGCGAGCTCGGCGCGGATCGCCACGCTGTCGGTATGCACGTAGGCGTTGTCGGTCTCCTCGATGAAGCGACCGACCTGCCACCACTCCCAGCCCCGCCAGCCCAGCACGGCCAGCGCCACGACGGCCACCAGCACGCCCACGATCTTGCCCGTCTGCTTCATGTCGACTCCTCGGTTCGCTGCGCCCCGGCGCGGATGCCGCGCGCCTTGCGGGCCTGCCCGGGCTTCGTGGCTTCCATCGCCCGGGCCGCTGCCACATAGTGTAATGAATGCTACACTACATGACCATCGATGATCGATCCGGCCAGGAGTCCGCATGTCCGAATCCCGCCCCGGCCCGTGCGCACGGGCCTGCACCCCGCGCGGCGAGGCGCGCCGTGAACGGCTGCTCGATGCCGCCCGCGACGTCTTCCTGGAACAGGGGTATGCCGGCGCCAGCGTCAACGACGTGGTCGCGCGGGCCGGCGGGTCGCTGGCCACGCTCTACAAGCTGTTCGGCAACAAGGAAGGGTTGTTCATGGCGGCGATGGAGCGCCATATCGCCACCGCCTGGGAGGTCCTGGAGGCCGGGCGGCGCGATGCCGCCGCACCGGAGCAGGTGCTGTTCGAGCTGGGCCGGCGGATGCTGGCACTGGTCTTCGACCCCGGAGTGATCCGGCTGACGCGGGGGCTGGCCTTCGAGGCGGAGCGGGCCCCCGCGCTCGGCGAACTGTTCCTGCGCCGCGGCCCCGACCGCACCCGCCAGGATCTGGCCGACTACCTGCGCGACCAGGTGGCCGCCGGCAACCTGGCACTCGCCGACCCCCGCGAGGCCGCGGGCATGTTCATGGGCATGCTGCTCGGCGAGTGGCACATCGACGCCCTGCTGGGCCGCCACCCCGCCCCCGACGACGCCCAGTGCGCCGAACGCGCCCGCCAGTGCGTGGCCATCTTTCTGGGTGGGGCACGCCCCGCCGGGTGGCGCGACCCGGTGTGATCTCTCGGTAGTTTGTGCATCCGGCGCCTGGCCGCGGGAGCGACTTCAGTCGCGATGGACCCGCCACCGGGCCGCCGCTGTCGGGGATGAATCCCCTCCCACAAAACCCTCAATCAACCCGGCCAGCCTGACCGAAGGGCCGTGGGAGCGACTTCAGTCGCGATGACCCAGCCACGCCGGCACCGCTGTCGGGGATGAATCCCCTCCCGCACCCCCTCGATCAGGCCTGACACTACTAGGTCAGGGTCAGCACCTGCCCGTTCAGCGCCCGCCCTGCCCCGCCGGCCAGGAAGCGGGCACAATCCGCCACGGCGGAGCGGGACGCCCCGCGCGGGCACAGCAGGTTGATGCACACGCCCGGGCTGCCGGCATCGCCCAGCCGCCGCACCAGCGCCGCCAGTGCCTCGCGCACCATGCTCGCCGCCTGGCTGTCGCCGTCCGGGGCGACGGCCACCAGACGTCCGCCGCCCCGACTGTGCATCCACGCCCGAGCGATCTGCAGCAGCGCCGAGGGTTCGGCGACCTGCTCGCTCAGCCGCCGCGCCAGGGGCACATGGCGCGCCAGCGGCGGCGGCGCGCAGACCAGCACATCCAGCCGGCTCAGGCGCCCCAGCAGGGCGTCCAGCGCACCGGCGTCGGCCACGTGACCGAAGCGATCCTCGCGCTCGCCGCCCAGGGCATCGAGCGTCCGGGCCAGCCCGGCGGCATCCGGCGTCAGCAGCGCCACCGTCGCGCCCTCCTCGAGGAAGGCCCGCGCCAGTGGTTCCAGCAGCTCGCCGCCGCCGGCGATGAGTACCCGTTTGCGCACACGCCCTCCCCGGCTAGAGCAGCCCCGGCAGCCACAGCACCAGCGCCGGAAAGACCATGCACAGGATCAGCCCGGCGAGCTGCAGCAGCACGAAGGGAATGATCGAGCGGTAGATGGTGCCGATGCCGATCTGCCCCTCGGTGATGCCCTTGAGGTAGAACAGCGCATAGCCGAACGGCGGCGTCAGGAAGCTGGTCTGCAGGTTGATCGCCACCAGGATGGCGAACCACACCAGCAGCCCCTGGCCGGAGAGGCCATAGCCGAAGTCCAGCGACTCGATCACCGGGGCGACCAGCGGCAGCACCACGAAGCTGATCTCGATCCACTCGAGGAAGAAGCCGAGTACGAAGATCAGGCCCATGATCAGCAGCATCAGCCCGTAGGGGCCCAGGCCGGTGCCGGTGATCAGGTCCTCGATCATGTAGGCGCCGCCCAGGCGCTTGAAGATCACCGAGAAGCAGGTCGCGCCGATCACCACGAACAGGATCATCGCCGAGGTCCGCGAGGTCTCGCGCACCGCCTCGCGCAGGGTCGCCCAGTCCAGGCTGCGCATGATCAGCGCCAGCAGCAGGCTGCCGCCCGCGCCGATCGCCGCCGCCTCGGTGGGCGTGGCGATGCCGGCCATGATCGAGCCGAGCACGGCGACGATCAGCGCCACCGGTCCCAGCAGGTCGCGCAGCAGCGCCAGCGGCAGCGGCGTGGTGTCGGCCTCCGCGGAATTCTGGTCGACCAGCGGCGCCCAGTCCGGCTTGAGCCGCGCGGTGATCAGCAGATAGGCGATGTACAGCCCGCCCAGCAGCAGCCCGGGCAGCAGCGCGGCCTTGAACAGCGCGCCCACCGAGACCTGGAGGATCGAGCCCATCAGCACCAGCATGATCGACGGCGGAATCAGGATGCCCAGGGTTCCCGAGGCGGCGATCACCCCGCAGGCCATCTCGGCGCGGTAGCCCTGCTTGAGCATCACCGGCAGCGCCAGCAGGCCCAGCATCACCACCGAGGCGCCGATGATGCCGGTGCTGGCGGCCATGACGATGCCCAGCATCGCCACCGACACCGCCAGCCCGCCGTGGGTGCGCCCGAACAGCCGCTGCAGGGTCAGCAGCAGGCGCCGGGCGACCCCGGAGCGCTCCAGCATCAGCCCCATGAACACGAACAGCGGAATGGCGATCATCAGCCAGTTCTCGACCACCCCGCCGAAGATCCGCGAGCTGACCGTGCCCAGGAAGGGCAGCGGCACCCCGCCGATGAACGAGAAGACGATGCCCAGCCCGCCGAGCAGGAAGGCGACGGGATAGCCGGTGAAGATTCCCGCCAGCAGGGTGACGATCATCGCCAGCGCCAGTGCGTACTCGCTCAGGAACTCAGCCATGCGGCGCCTCCTCGTCGTGGTGGTCGGAGGCCAGATGCGCCGGGTCGAACAGCCCGGCGAGGTTGTGCAGCACCTGCCCCAGGGCCCCGATGGCCAGGAACACCAGGCTGATCGGCAGGATCGCCTTGATCAGGTAGCGGTCGGTGAGTCCGCCGTAGTTGGAATGCTCGCCGGAGAGATACGACATCGTCACGAAGTGCTTGGACAGCCAGGCCACCAGCAGGCAGAACGGAATCAGGAAGATCACGTGGCCGAGGATGTCGATGATCGCCCGCCCGCGCGGCGACAGCCGGTGGTAGACGAGATCGACGCGCACGTGGGTGTCGTGGTGCAGGGCGTAGGTGCCGCCGAACAGCGTCAGCACGCCGAACAGGTGCCACTGCAGCTCGGTGATGCTGTTGATGGTCAGGGCCTTGCCGAACAGCAGCACGTCGGTCTGCCATTCGGCGATCTCGTTGATGCCCAGGGCGTTGAGGGTCACGGTGGTGAGCACGGCCAGCATCACCAGCAGCACCAGCCAGCTGGTGACGCGGCCCACCCACAGTCCCAGCCCGACCAGCGGTCGGGCCAGGGCCTCGCATGCCGTGCCGCCTCGACTGCGCCAGGGCGCAAGGTCGGCGGTGGGCATCAGGCGTCTCCTTCAGACCCGCTGGTGCCGTCCGAGTCGGTGTCCTTGACCGGCTCCGGCGCGGGCAGCGCCTGCAGCTTGTACCATTCGTCGATCAGCCTGACGTGCTTCATCAGCGACTTGTAGGCCTCGGCGAACGCCGGGTTCTGCTGCATCTCCTCCTGGCGCACCTCGACCCAGGCATCCTGCAGCGCCTGGATCACCGAGTCGGGGAAGCGCTTGACCTGCACGCCCTTCTCCTCGAGCTTGTGGATGGCACGCACCTGCGCGGGCGGCGCCTCGGCCATGGCCCACTGCAGGGTCGAACGACAGGCCGTCTCGAACTGCGCCTTGCGCTCGTCGCTGTACTGATCCCAGACCTGCTGGTTGATCAGCAGCGAGAACCAGCTCGCGCTCTGGTGCCAGCCGGGGAAGTAGTAGTACTTGGCGACCTCGTCGAAGCCCATCGCCGCATCGACCTGCGGCACCGAGAATTCAGTGGCATCGACGCGCCCGCGCTCCAGCGCCAGGTAGATCTCGTTGCCCGGCACCAGCTGGGTCGAGGCGCCGAGCTTGTTGAGTACCTTGGCGCCCAGCCCGGAGATACGCATCGACAGGCCCTTGAAGTCCTCGGGCGACTTGATCTCCTTGTTGTACCAGCCGCCGGTCTCCTGGGGCGAGATGAAGCACGGCAGCACCTTCACGCCGTAGGGGTCATAGGCCTTCTGCAGCAGCTCGGTACCCTCGCCGGCCCACATCCACGACATGAAGGCCTCCGGCGACGGGCCGAACGGCAAGGCACCGTAGAGGTTGGTGATCGGCACGGTACCCGCCCAGTAGCCGATCCAGTCCCAGCCGGCCTGAACGGCCCCGGAGGACACCGAGTTGAAGACCTCGAAGGGCGGCACCAGGTCTCCCGGCTCGTGCACGCGCAGCGACACCGCACCGCCGGTGGCGGTCTCGAGTTCCTTGGACAGGTGCTCGGCCCCGGCGCCGAGGAAGTTCTGGGTCGAGAAGGTACTGGCCACGTCGAGTCGCTTGGGCCCCTCGGCGTGTGCCGGCGCGGTCAGCACGGCGGCGCTCGCCAGGGCGACCGCCGAGGCCAGCAGCGAGCGGGTGGTGACGGTGTGAGGCATGGACGTTCTCCTTGAGCATTGTTGTTGTTCCCCCGTCATGGGGTGCATCAATGTTCAGCAAGGAGGCTGCCAACCCCGGAAAAAGCGTTTTTCGTCAGACCTCTGGCAATGGTCGCAAGCGGCCGCACCGGGCCGGGGAGCCGCTCGCAGCACGATCACGCCACGCCGTCGTCCGAAAAACCGGACGCCTCGGCGGGTATGGGGTCCCGGAAACGCCCACCGACCGCCTCCCGGGCGTCCGGAAAGTCGGACGCATTCCAGGATTCCGGACGCTCAGCCCGCGTCGCGCTCGCCGCCTAGGCCGTGGCGGGCCAGCTTCTCGTACAGCGAGGACTTGGCGATCCCCAGGCAGCGTGCCGCCTGGGTGCGATTGCCGCCGCACTCCCCCAGCGCCCGCTCCAGCGCCTGCCGCTCGGCTTCGGCCAGCGTCGCGCGCAGCGAGCGTGTCGACCGCTCGGGGGTTACCGCGGCGCCGCGCAGGGCCTCCGGCAGGTCATCGACGTCGAGGTGCGAGCCGCCCAGGTAGAACGCCGCCTCGAGCACGTTTTCCAGCTCGCGCACGTTGCCGGGCCAGGCATGGCGGCACAGGCACGCCAGCGCCGCGTCGCCGAGGGTCGGGCAGCGCCGGCCGCGCCGCTCGGCGAGCCGCGCCAGCAGGTGGCGGGCCAGCCCCGGGATGTCCTCGCGGCGCTCGCGCAGCGGCGGGATCGCCAGCGGCACCACGTTGATGCGGTAGAACAGATCCTCGCGGAACTCACCGCGCTCGACGAGGGCCTCCAGCGGCCGGTGGGTGGCGGCGATTACCCGCACGTCGACCGGCACCAGCCGGGTCGCCCCCACCGCCTCGACCTCGCGATCCTGCAGCACCCGCAGCAACTTGACCTGCATCGCCGGGGGCATGTCGCCGATCTCGTCGAGAAACAGGGTGCCGCCGTGGGCGAGCTGGAACTTGCCCGGCTTGCCGCCCTTGCGCGCCCCGGTGAAGGCCCCCTCCTCGTAGCCGAACAGCTCGGCCTCGAGCAGCTGCTCGGGGATCGCCGCGCAGTTGAGCTTGATGAAGGGGCCGTCGGCACGCTCGGAGAGCCGGTGCAGAGCATGGGCGTAGAGCTCCTTGCCGGTGCCCGACTCGCCGCGGATCAGCACCGAGGCATCGCCCGGCGCGATCTTGCGCACCTTGGCGTTGAGCGTGCACATCGCCTCGCTCTCGCCGACCACGTCGGTGAGTTGCCAGCGCGCCCCGGCCCGGGCGTCGAGGGCCTGGCGATAGTAGTCGACCTCGGCCTCCAGGGCGCGCACCTGGGCGTTCATCTGCCGCCACTCCCAGGTGTCGTGGTAGATCACCGTGCCGATCGCCCCGATCACCCGGCCGCCCGCGCGGATCGGGTAGCGGTGGGCGATCATGTGATGGCCGCGCACCAGCTGCAGCTGGGCCAGCTCGGCCTTGCCCGAGGCCACCACCTCGGGCATGCGGGTGTTCTCGATCACCTCGCTGACCGGGCGGCCCACCGCGGCGAGCGGGTCGACCTCGAGGAAGTCGGCATACGGCGTATTGAGATAGGCGATACAGCTGCGGGCATCGACCACGACCACCCACTCGGCCATGGCGTCGAGCCCGTGCAGCAGCAGCGTCGGGTCCCACCGGTCCGGCGGGATCTCGGCGAGCGATTCGTTGGCCATGCTGGCTCCGGAAGACGTCCTGTGGGTATCGCTTCAGCCTCGTCACGGCCGCCACGACTGGCAAGACGACCTTGGGCGGAGCCGCGGCCGCCGGCTCACGCAGCGAGTGCCGCCAGCCGGGCCCGGGTCGACTCGGCGCCCATCGCCACGGCCAGGTCGAGCGCCGTCATGCCCCCCGCCTCCCGGGCCGCGGGATCGGCGCCATGGGCCAGCAGGCAGTCGAGCACCTCGCGGTTGCCGAACATCGCCGCGAACATCAGCGGTGTCTTGCCATCGGCGGTGGTGCCGTCCACCGCCGCGCCATGCGACAGCAGCAGCTCGACCATCGCCAGGTCGCCCTTGAAGGCCGCGCCGCCCAGCGGATTCTGGCCGCGGTCGTTGTAGCGTTCCGGGTCGGCGCCGTGGGCCAGCAGCACCCGCACGGTGTCGTGGTGGCCGTGATAGCTGGCCAGCATCAGCAGGCTGTCGCCGTTGTGGTTGCACAGGTCGGGCGGCAGCCCGCCGGCCAGCCAGCGCCGAAAGGCCGCGGCGTGCCCGTCGCGGGCCGCGTTGAAGACCTCCGCGGCCAGGCGCAGGGTCTCCTCGTCCGGGGTGTCGGCGGTCTCGCGTGCATCGCGGGTCATCCCTGTCTCTCCCTGTTCAGCGCTGAAGGTTGCTCCAGCATAGGCGTTCCGGCGCGCCCGTCACCGCTATCGTGGCGATGAAATTCGCCAATCGGGTCGCGCGGCGACGCTGCGAGGCGCAATGCAAATTGCTATGATTCGCCGCGGACAGGGCTTCCCGCCTTGGCCGCTGCCAACGCCCCGCTATCGCCAGCCCAACTACCGCAAGGAGTCCCGCGTGTCCCTTTTCGCCACGACACGGTCGACCGCATCACGCACCCGGCGGCGCCTCGATCCCTGGACGCTCACCACGCTCGGCATCGCCCTGGCGGTCGCCGTTCCGGTGCTGGTGGTGCTGGCGCACATCCTGATCCCCAGCCGCGAGATCTGGAGCCACCTGGCCGGCACCGTACTGGGACGCTACCTGAGCAATACCCTGATCCTCGCGCTCAGCGTGGGCCTCGGCACGGCGGTGATCGGCACCGGCACGGCCTGGCTGGTGGCGATGTGCCGCTTCCCGGGACGGCGCCTGTTCGAGTGGGCCCTGCTGCTGCCGCTGGCGGTGCCCACCTACGTGATCGCCTACGCCTATACCGACTTCCTGCAATACTCCGGGCCGCTGCAGAGCGAGCTGCGTGCGCTGTTCGGCTGGCAGCACGGCGACTACGTCTTTCCCGACATCCGCTCGCTGTGGGGCGCGGCGCTGCTGATCACCCTGGTGCTCTACCCGTATGTCTACCTGCTCGCCCGCGCCGCCTTCCTTGAGCAGTCGGTGTGCGTGCTGGACGTGGGGCGGACCCTGGGGCGCGGGCCGTGGCGGCTGTTCACCACCATCGCCGTGCCGCTGGCGCGGCCGGCCATCGTCGGCGGCGTCTCGCTGGTGCTGATGGAGACCCTCAACGAGTTCGGCGCGGTGCAGTACTTCGGCGTCGACACCTTCACCACCGGCATCTACCGCACCTGGTTCGGCATGGGCGAGCAGGTCGCGGCGGCCCAGCTGGCGGCCTGCCTGCTGCTGTTCGTGATCCTCGCGGTGCTGCTCGAGCGCTGGTCGCGGGGCAAGCGCCGGTACTTCCACACCACCGGCCGCTACCGCCAGCTGCCGGAGTTCCACCTGCGCGGCCTGCGGGCCTGGGGCGCCATCGTGGCCTGTGCCCTGCCGGTGCTGGTGGGCTTCGTCACACCCAGTGCGATTCTCGCCAACCTGGCGCTCGAGACGGGCGACAGCGTGCTGGGCTCGCGCTTCCTGGAGTTCGTCGGCAACAGCCTGTCGCTGGCCGCGGTGGCCTCGCTGGTAGCGGTGTGCCTGGCGGTGGCGCTGAGCTACGGCGTGCGCCTGCACCCGGGGCGGGTCTCGCGCCTGGCCACGCGGGTCGCCGCCATGGGCTACGCCGTGCCCGGCTCGGTGGTGGCGGTGGGCATCCTGATCCCCTTCGCCTGGCTGGATCGCCAGCTCAACGCCGGGCTGGACGCCTGGTTCGGCATCCAGCCGGGGCTGCTGCTGAGCGGCTCGGCGTTCATCCTGATCTACGCCTATGTGGTGCGCTTCCTGGCGGTGTCGTTCAACACCGTGGAGGCCAGCCTGGGCAAGGTGACACCCAGCATGGACGCCGCCGCGCGGACCCTGGGCCAGACCGCCGGCGGCACGCTGCGCCGGGTGCACACGCCGCTGATGCGCGGCAGCCTGTTCGCCGCGGCCCTGCTGGTGTTCGTCGACGTGATGAAGGAACTGCCGGCCACGGTGATCCTGCGGCCGTTCAACTTCGACACCCTGGCGGTGCGGGCCCACAACCTCGCGGCCGACGAGCGGCTGGCGGAGGCCGCCACGTCGTCGCTGACCATCGTGCTGGTCGGGGTGATCCCGGTGATCCTGCTCAGCCGGGCGATCCGCCGTTCACGCCCCGGCGCCGGCGGGAAAGACGAAGGTCTGTGAGGTGTCCAGCGCCAGCGCCACCGGCTGGCCCGGCTCGGGCAGGAAGACCCCCGGCACCTGCGCCTGCAGGTTCGCCTCGCTGCCGTCCGCGCCGCGGGCGTGCAGCTGCACCAGGCTGCTGCGGCCGAGCAGCCGGGCCTGAATCACCTGGCCGCGCTGGGCCGGTTCCGCGCGGCGCTCGTCGTCCGGCAGCTCGACGGGGGTGACACGCAGCGCCTCGGGGCGGATCATCACCCGCGCCCGCGCGCCCTCGGCCAGCGCCGGTGCCGCGACCGGCCCCACCGGCGTGGCCACCCGACCGTCGCGCACCTCGCCGCCCCACTCGTTGACCGCACCGAAGAACGACACCACGAAGGGGTCCTCGGGCTCGCAGTAGAGCTCGCGGGGCGTGCCCATCTGGATGATGCGGCCATCGCGCATCAGGGCGATGCGGTCGGCCATGAACATCGCCTCTTCCGGATCGTGGGTCACCAGCAGGGTGCCGGCGCCGACCCGCTTGAGCACGTGCAGGGTGTCGTCGCGAATCTGCTCGCGCAGTCGCGCATCGAGGCTCGAGAAGGGCTCGTCGAGCAGCATCAGCGCCGGCGCCGGGGCCAGCGCCCGGGCCAGCGCCACGCGCTGCTGCTGCCCGCCCGAGAGCTGGTGCGGGTAGGTCCGGGCGTAGTCGGCCATGCCCAGCTGCTCGAGCAGCGCCATGGCCCGCTCGCGGCGTTCGCCGGCGGGCAGCGACTCCAGGCCGAAGCCGACGTTCTCCAGCACCCGCAGGTGGGGAAACAGCGCCGAATCCTGGAACGCCAGCCCCACGCTGCGCTTCTCCGGCGGCACGTGTCGGCCGCCGGGCACGCTCAGCGGCTCGCCGCGCAGGCTCAGCTCGCCCTCCTGCAGGGCCTCGAGCCCGGCGGCGATGCGCAGCAGCGTGGTCTTGCCGCAGCCGGACGGGCCCAGCAGGCAGACCACCTCACCGGGCCCCACCGTCAGGCTGACATCGTCGACGGCCACCTGCGCGCCGTCGTAGACATGGCGGACATGACGCATCGCCAGCAGGGTGGCGTGACGCGGCGTGGCGGTGGCCCGGGAGGCCTCGGAGCTCGGAGAGGTCATGGTGGTCATGGGCGAAGCTGCTCGAGTGAATGAATCGCCCGGCGATGGTAACGCGAAACGCCGGTGGAGGCCGCGTCCTGCGGTGGAACGGCGCGAATGATTGACGTTCGCCGCACGACGCGCTTGAATACGGCCAATAATGCAACGTATTCTCATTAAAAACCACCACCGAGGATCGCCCATGCCCGCACGTCTGCGCTTCGCCGTTCCCCTGGCGGTACTCGCCGCCGGCCTGACCGCCGCCGGCACCGCCAGCGCCGAGGAGGTCAACATCTACTCGGCCCGCCACTACGATTCCGACCAGGCCCTCTACGACGCCTTCACCGAGAAGACCGGCATCGACGTCAACGTCCTCCAGGGCAGCTCCGACCAGCTCATCGAGCGCATCAAGCGCGAGGGCAAGGCCAGCCCCGCCGACGTGATGATCACCGTCGACGCCGGCCGCCTGTGGCGCGCCGAGGAGGAAGGCATCTTCCAGAGCGTCGACTCGAAGGTGCTCGACGAGCGCCTGCCCGCCACCGTGCGCCAGCCCGACGGCAAGTGGTTCGGCTTCAGCCAGCGGGTGCGGGCGATCTTCTACGACCCGCAGGACGTCGATCCGGCCAACCTCAAGACCTATGAGGACCTGGCCGATCCGCGCTTCAAGGGCGAGCTATGCATCCGCTCGTCGAACAACATCTACAACCAGTCGCTGCTGGCTTCGATCATCGCCCACGACGGCAAGGAAAAGGCCGAGCAATGGGCGCAGGGTGTGGTCGACAACATGGCCCGCGACCCGGAAGGCGGCGATACCGACCAGATCCTCGGCGTGGCCAGCGGCGAATGCGACATCGCCGTGGCCAACCACTACTACTATGCGCGCCTGCTCGAGTCGGACAACCCGGACGACCGTGCAGCGGCCAAGAAGGTGCAGATCCTGTTCCCCAACCAGGACGGCCGTGGCGCCCACGTCAACATCGGCGGCGCCGGCGTGGTCCGCGACGCCCCGCACCGCGAGAACGCCGTGCGCTTCCTCGAGTTCCTCGCCTCCGACGAGGCCCAGGCGCTGTTCGTCAAGGGCAACCACGAGTACCCGGTGGTCGACGGCGTGGCCAAGGACCCGGTGCTGGAATCCTGGGGCGACTTCAAGCGGGACGACCTGAACGTCAGCGCCCTGGGCGAGAACAACCCCGAGGCGATCCGCATCTTCGACCGGGTCGGCTGGCGGTAAGTTCGCACGCTCACCCTGGATGCACAAGGCCCGCGGCAGTGCCGCGGGCCTTGGCGTCATTGGTCGAAACAGCAGCCTTCAGCCTCGGCGACGCCCTGCTTCCCCATGAGGGTTCGGCATGACAGAACAGATCCCATCGATATGTTCGTTCAACTCCGGACGGATAGGGTTCCACATGGGATCAAGAATGAAGTCGATGCCATTGCGACGCGCCATCTTGGCGGCAGGGACAAAATCCGAGTCTCCCGCAACCAGGATAATCTGATCTACCTGCCCCTGCTGAGAAATAGAGGCAATATCGAGGCCAATTCGCATATCGACGCCTGCCTGCTTGACCTTGTAGAAAATGCTTGAGGGCTCCAGATCATCCAGGGTCGCTCCCGCCCGAAGCCGACGCACCGCCTCACGGGACAAGGTCCAGTCCCCGTTTTTCACATGAAGCTCCCCGAGACGCAGCGCCACCTTGCGCTGGCGCCGCAGTTGTTCATGAAGCGCTTCCCGAAACGCGAAGTCGATTGTGTCCTCGACCCGAACAATCTCCCCGGTGATCGGATGAGGACCGGCGTTGTAACGCTCGGGGGCGCAGTCATAAAAGAAGATGCGGTACAGCTCACGCTGCCGATAGCCATGCGGGTTGGCCCGGCGAATCCATCGAAAGGCCGATGCCGATATATCCCTGGCCAGCGTTTCGGCCGTGACCTCTTCGTCAGGTGCCACCCTCGCCTTGATGGCCTGATAACGTCTCACGAAGAAACCACCATCGATCAGAATGGCTGTCTTCATCATCGCCCTTGACGTCCAGATACAAGAAAGCCCGCGAGGCTGCTCTGGCGGATAGGATTGCCAGTTAGGCCTCGCGGGCGCTATTCATAACCAGTATATGGCCATCATGCTCGCGGTCAAGGACTCAGTGCGCCTCGTCCCAGTTGGCGCCGGCATGGGCCTCGACCACCAGCGGCACCTTGAGTTCGGCGGCGGCTTCCATGCGCCGGCTCACGGCGCCGAGGAAATCCTCGGCCTGGGCGTCGTGCACCTCGAAGACCAGTTCGTCGTGGACCTGCATGACCATCCAGGCGTCGAACTCGGCCTCGCCGTCGCGGGGGTTCAGCCAGGCGTCGACGTCGATCATCGCGCGCTTGATGATGTCGGCGGCGGTGCCCTGCATCGGCGCGTTGATCGCGGTGCGCTCGGCGGCCTGGCGGCGGGTGCGGTTCTGGGCGTTGATCTCCGGCAGGTAGAGTCGCCGGCCGAACACCGTCTCGACATGCCCCTCGTCGGCGGCCCGCGCGCGGATGTCGTTCATGAAGCGCGCCACGCCGGGGTAGCGGTCGAAGTAGCGATCGATGTAGGTCTGCGCCTGGCCGGGCTCGATGTGCAGTTGGCGGGAGAGCCCCCAGGCGCTCATGCCGTAGATCAGCCCGAAGTTGATCGCCTTGGCGCTGCGCCGCTGTTCGCCGCTGACCTTGTCGGGGGCGATGCCGAACACCTCGGCGGCGGTGGCGGTGTGGATATCGCGCTCCTCGGCGAAGGCCTCGAGCAGCCCCTTGTCCTCGGAGAGATGGGCCATGATGCGCAGCTCGATCTGCGAGTAGTCGGCGGCGACGAGCCGATAGCCCGGCCGGGCGATGAACGCCTGGCGGATCTTGCGTCCCTCCTCGGTGCGGATGGGGATGTTCTGCAGGTTGGGATCGGACGACGACAGCCGCCCGGTAGCGGTCACCGCCTGATGATAGCTGGTGTGGATGCGCCCGGTGGTGGCATTGATCAGCTGCGGCAGCTTGTCGGTATAGGTCGACTTGAGCTTGCTCAGCCCGCGATGTTCCATGATCACCTTGGGCAGCGGGTAGTCCAGCGCCAGCTCCTCGAGCACCGCCTCGGCGGTGGACGGCGCGCCCTTGGGGGTCTTCTTGATCACCGGGATCTTGAGCTCGTCGAAGAGAATCTCGCCGAGCTGCTTGGGCGATCCGAGGTTGAACTCACGCCCGGCGATCTCGAAGGCATCCTTCTCGAGCTCGCGGATGCGTCCCTCGAGCTCCTTGCTCTGGGCATGCAACCGCGACACGTCGAGCGCCACCCCGGTGCGCTCCATACGCGACAGCACCGGGATCATCGGCCGCTCCAGGGTATCCAGCACCTCGGCCAGACGCCCCTCGGCCTCGACGCGGGGGCGCAGCTCGCGGTGCAGGCGCAGGGTAATGTCGACGTCCTCGCAGGCGTAGGGCACCGCCTGCTCGAGGGCGACCTGGTTGAAGGTCAGCTGCTTGGCGCCCTTGCCGGCGATCGACTCGAAGGTGATGGTCGTCTCGCCCAGGTACTTCAGCGCCAGCGAGTCCATGTCGTGGCGGGTCGCCGTGGAATTGAGCACGTAGGACTCGAGCATGGTGTCGGTCAGCGCCCCGGCGACATGAATGTCGTAACGGGCGAGCACCGAGATGTCGTACTTGAGATTCTGGCCGATCTTGCCCTGATCCGGATTCTCGAGCAGCGGCTTGAGCGCGGCCAGCACGGTGTCACGGTCGAGCTGCTCGGGGGCATCAAGGTAGTCGTGGGCGACCGGCACATAGGCGGCCTCGCCGGGTTCCAGTGCCAGACCAATGCCGACGATCTCGGCCTCCATGTAGTTGAGGCTGGTGGTCTCGAGATCGAAGCAGAAGGCCTCCGCCGCGCCCAGCTTGTCGAGCCAGGCGTCGAACGCCTCCCGGGTCAGCACGCTATGGTCCTGCCGCGATGCCGACGCGCCGCCGGTCGGGGCGTCCCCGTCGTCATCGGCGAGCGCATCGACGCCCTCGTCGCGCCCCTCGAGCAGTTCGGCGAGCCAGTTCCTGAACTCCAGCTCGCGATACAGCGCGACAAGCGCCTCGCGATCGGGATGGGCGATGTCCAGGTCGTCGAGGCCCACCGGCAGTTCGCAGTCAGTCTTGATGGTCGCCAGCTGATACGACAGGAAGGCCTGCTCGCGGTTGGCCTCGAGCTTCTTGGGCAGGGTCTTGGCACCGCGGAAGCTCAGCGACTTGACCGCCTCGAGGTCGGCGTAGATGGTGTCGAGCCCACCGTCGATGCCCTGCAGCAGGCCCAGTGCGGTCTTCTCGCCGACACCGGGCACGCCGGGAATGTTGTCGACCTTGTCGCCCATCAGCGCGAGGAAGTCGATGATCCGCTCGGGGGGCAGGCCGAACTTCTCGGTCACGCCGTCGACGTCGAGGGTCTCGCCCTTCATGGTGTTGACCAGCGTGATGTGGCGGTTGACCAGCTGCGCCATGTCCTTGTCGCCGGTGGAGATCACCGCGTCGCGACCGGCTTCGGTGGCATGGCGCGCCAGGGTGCCGATCACGTCGTCGGCCTCGACTCCCTCGATGCACAGCAGCGGCACACCCAGCGCGCGGATGCAGCGGTGCAGCGGCTCGACCTGGCTTCTCAGGTCGTCGGGCATCGGCGGACGGTGGGCCTTGTACTGCTCGAAGAGCTCGTCGCGGAAGGTCTTGCCCTTAGCGTCGAAGACCACCGCCATGGGGCTGTCGGGATACTGCTTGATCAGGCTCTTGAGCATGTTGAGCACGCCCTTGACCGCCCCGGTCGGCTGACCGTTCGAGGTGGTCAGCGCCGGCAGGGCATGAAAGGCGCGATACAGATAGGAGGAGCCATCGACGAGCACGATGGGGGGTTGGGTATCAGCCATGCGGGGCACCTGAGCGATGAAAACGATCGATGCCCTCATGATACGCAAGCCACCGCGGGGCGTCAGGCGCTCGCCGCGAGACGGCGGACGCATCACGCCCGGGTAGGGGTGTCGTCGCCCGCGAGGCGATGCAACGTCCCGGAGGAATTGACTAGAATCAGTACAGGTGTCGGCGCCTACCCCTACACTGGCACCTCTTTTGCCCGCCGCTACCGGAGGCCGCCATGAAAGCCCATCGCCTGTTCACCGCTCTCGGTCTCGCCGCTGCCCTGCTGCTGGGGGCCGCCACACCGGCCCTGGCCCAGGATGACGGAGACGCCGCGGTCAAGCCGGATATCACCGTGCGCCAGGAGAAGGACCGCACGATTCGCGAGTACCGCGTCAACGGCCAGCTCTACGCCATCGAGATCAAGCCCAAGCATGGCCCCTCCTATTTTCTGGTCGACGACAACGGCGACGGCGATTTCCGGCGCAGCGACAACGAGCGCGTCGTGCCGCCGCAGTGGGTGCTGATCCGCTGGTAGGCGTCGATCGGTCTCGCCCGATGACTGCAAGCCGGCGCGCCAAGCCGCTACAATAGCCGGCTTGGCAATCAGGGCGAGATCATCATGGCCGTATTCACCCCGCTCGACGACGCCCAGGTCGCGAGCTTTCTCGAGCGTTTCGATACGGGTCGTCTGACAGCGCTCGAGGGCGTCGCCAGCGGCACCGAGAACACCACCTTCTTCGTCACCACCGATCGCGCCTCGCTGGTGCTGACCCTGTTCGAGCAGGGCGATCACGAGGAGCTGCCGTTCTTCGTCGACCTGCTCGACTACCTCGCCGAGCATCGCCTGCCGGTGCCGGGGCCCGTGCATGATCGCCGGGGCATCGCCCTGCAGAGCCTGGCGGGCAAGCCGGCGCTGCTGTTTCCGCGCCTGCCCGGCAAGCATCCCAGGGACCCCAACCTCGCCCAGTGCCGCGCCCTGGGCGAAACCCTGGGGCGCCTGCACCATGTCGGCCAGCGCTTCGAAGGCCATCGCCCCAACCCGCGCGACCTGCACTGGCTGCTGGCCAGCCATCACAAGGTGCTCGGCTACCTGACGCCCGAAGACCAGACCCTGATGGCCGACGAGGTCGACACCTACCAGGGCGTGTTCGGGGATGCCGACGCCCTGCCCCGGGGCGCGATCCACGGCGACCTGTTCCGCGACAACACCCTGTTCGACGGCGACACCCTGGGCGGCATCATCGACTTCTACAACGGCTGCACCGGCGACCTGCTGTTCGACCTGGCGATCGTCATCAACGACTGGGCCAGCGACGACGACGGCCGCCTCGACCCGGGGCGTCACGACGCCCTGCTCACGGCCTACCAGCGCCAGCGGCCGCTGACCGAGGCCGAGCGTGACGCCTGGCCGATGATGCTGCGCATGACCGCCCTGCGCTACTGGCTCTCGCGGCTGCTGGTGATCTACGTCGATCCCCCGGCCCACGAGCTGACCCCGCACGACCCCGAGCGCTTCCGCCTCATCCTGAAGCGCCGGATTGCCGAGGGCGCCTTGCCGTTACCGGCCTGAGCGTTGCTACCCTGAACCCCGCGTCAGCCTGTCGCTGACACGCGCGGCGCGCCGCCACCGGCGCGCGCCGCCACCGGGTCACGTCATGTCGAGGAGTCTGCCATGACCGCCACCGCCGCCGAGGCGCGCCGCACCTACAACATCGATCAGTGGGGCAGCGGCTATTTCGACGTCGATTCACAGGGGCGGGCCATCGTGCGCCCGCTGGGGGACGAGAGTCCGGGGCCGGCGCTGCCGCTCGACGCCCTGGTCGACCAACTGCGCGAGGCCGGGCTGCGACTGCCGGTGCTGGTGCGTTTCACCGACATCCTGCACGACCGCGTGGAGCAGCTGTGCGCGGCCTTCGACACCGCCATGCGGGAAGAGAATTTCCACGCCGGTTACACCGCCGTCTACCCGATCAAGGTCAACCAGCAGCGCCGCGTGGTGGAGGAGATTCTCGCCACCCACGAGCGCGGCCGCGACCGGGTCGGCCTGGAGGCCGGCAGCAAGCCGGAGCTGCTCGCCGTGCTGGCGCTGTCCGGCGACGGCCCGTCGCTGATCGTCTGCAACGGCTACAAGGACCGCGAGTACATCCGCCTGGCACTGATGGGCGAGAAGCTCGGCCACCGCGTCTACCTGGTGGTCGAGAAGCTCTCCGAGCTGCCGCTGATCCTCGAGGAGGCGCGCCGCCTGGGCGTGACGCCGCGCATCGGCCTGCGCGCGCGGCTGGCCACGGTGGGGCGCGGACGCTGGCAGAACACCGGTGGCGAGAAGTCCAAGTTCGGCCTCACCACCAGCCAGATCCTCGAGGTGGTCGCCCACCTGCGCGAGGCCGACGCCCTGGCCAGCCTGCAGCTGGTGCACTTCCACCTGGGCTCGCAGATCGCCAACATCCGCGACATCCAGTGCGGGCTGCGCGAATGCGCGCGCTTCTACCAGAGCCTGCGCGAGCTGGGCGCGCCGGTGGACACCGTCGACGTCGGCGGCGGCCTGGGCGTGGACTACGAGGGCACCCGGTCACGCAGCTTCTGCTCGGCCAACTACTCGATGCTCGAGTACGCCCGCAACGTGGTCTACGCCTTCCGCCTGGCCTGCGACGAGCAGGACCTGCCCCAGCCGCACCTGATCAGCGAGTCCGGGCGCGCCCTGACCGCCCACCATGCGGTGCTGATCACCAACGTGATCGGCGAGGAGCGCGTCGGCGAGACGCCGCCGCCCCGCCAGACCGAGGGCGACCCGCAGGTCGACGAACTGTGGCGGGTCCACGACCTGCTCAAGCGGCAGGTCGACCCGCGCGGACTGGTCGAGGCCTGGCACGACCTGGTGCAGGCGATCGGCGAGCTGCACGAGCGCTTCGTCATGGGGCTGACCGGCATCGCCGCCCGCGCCGAGGGCGAGGCGATCTACTTCGCGGCCTGCGCCCAGCTGCGCCAGCGTCTCGACACGCGCAACCGCGCCCACCGCGAGATCATCGACGAGCTCGCCGAGAAGCTTGCCGACAAGCTGTTCGTCAACTTCTCGCTGTTCCAGTCGCTGCCCGACGTCTGGGGCATCAAGCAGGTCTTCCCGGTGCTGCCCCTCAGCGGCCTGGACCGGAAGCCGACCCGCCGCGGCGTGATCCAGGACATCACCTGCGATAGCGACGGGCGCATCGACCGCTACGTCGACGGCCAGGGCCTGGAGGCCACCCTGCCGCTGCCGGAGTGGGGTGACGACGACGAGAAGCTGCTCGGCCTGTTCCTGGTCGGCGCCTATCAGGAGATTCTCGGCGACCTGCACAACCTGTTCGGCGACACCGATGCGGTGGACGCCGCCCTGGACGAGCACGGCCGCTGGCGGCTGAGCAACCTCCAGCTCGGCGACCGGGTCGCCGACGTGCTGCGCTACGTCAACTTCGATGCCGAGGTGCTGCGCGCCCGGCTCGACGCCCAGCTCGCGACCAGCGATCTGGACGCCGACGAGCGCGCCCACTTCATGGACGACCTGGCCGCCGGTCTCGACGGCTACACCTACCTGGAGTGACCCTCAGGCGGCGGTGCGGGTCACGGCCTCGACACCGCCGTGCCCCGCTCCCTCGGCCAGCTGCAGGCGCAGCTCGGCCCCCCGCGGCAACACGCCGACGCCGGCGGGGGTGCCGGTCAGCACCACGTCGCCGGGCTCGAGCGTGAAGTGACGGCTCATCGCGGCGAGCAGCTCGGGAATGGCGAACAGCATGTCGCCGGCGTCACCGCTCTGGCGGCGCTCGCCGTCGATGTCGAGGCTGAAGTGCAGCGCCTGCCAGTCGATTTCCCCCGTCACCGGCGCGAAGGCCGACAGCGGACAGGCGCCGTCGAACGCCTTGGCGATCTCCCACGGATGGCCCTTCTCCTTGAGCCGCGACTGCACGTCGCGCAGGGTCAGGTCCAGCGCCAGCCCCAGGCCGGCCACCGCCCGTGCCGCCTGGTCGGGCGTGGCGGCCGTCAACGACTTGCCGATGAGCAGCGCCAGCTCGGTCTCGAAGTGCACCTCGCCCCGCGCGAACTGCGCTTCCAGTGGCGTCTCGAGCGCCACGGCGGCGCTCGCCGGCTTGATGAACAGCAGCGGCGCGCTGGGCACGGGGTTGTTCAGCTCGCGGGCATGCTCGGCATAGTTGCGACCCACGCAGACGATCTTGCCCAGCGGCGCGGCAAAGAGGCGGCCATCGGTGAAACGGGCGGTAAACGGCATGATGAGGATGTCCCCTGATGACTGGCGAAAACGCCAGTCTACCCCAGGCCGCTCGCCAGAAAACAACGACCCCGCGCTCGGGCGGGGTCGTCGTCGGCTCGCTGCCTCGTCGGGAGACAGTGGGGTCGGCGTCACTCGGGGCGCCAGGTTTCCTCGGGGCGATGGGCGAGGAACGCGGGCCGACGCCGGCGGGCGCCGTAGGGCTCGACACAGGCGTTGTCCCAGCGGTTGTAGACGAAGAACACGTTGCTCCGCGGGTCCGGGGACATGTTGGCGTTCGACCCGTGCAGGGTGTTGCAGTCGAACAGCAGCAGACCGCCGGCCGCCCCGGTGGGCGACTCGATGCCGTTGGCGTCGATCAACTGCTCCAGCGCATCGAAGCCGGGCACGCCGAACTGCTGGGTCTTCAGCGACTGCTTGTGATGATCGTCCGGGGTCTCTCCCAGGCAGGGCACGAAGACCTTGTGCGAGCCGGGGATCAGCATCAGCGGGCCGTTGAAGTGGTGGTTGTCGGTGAGCACGATCGACGCACTCACGGCGTGCATCGCCGGCATGCCGTCCTCGGCGTGCCAGGTCTCGAAGTCCGAATGCCAGTTGAAGCCCTTGCCGTGGAAGCCGGGCTTGTAGTTGATCCGCGACTGGTGCACGTAGGCGTCGCCGCCGAGAATCTGGCGCACGCGGCCGGTCAGCCGCGGGTCGCGAGCCAGCTCGGCGAAGCGCTGCGACAGGAAATGCACGGCGAACAGCGAACGGATCTCCCGGCTGTCCGGCTCGGTGATGGAGAAGTCCTTGCCGCGATAGGCATCGTTGTCGAGCAGCGCCTTGAGTTCATTGCGCAACTCGGCCACCTCGGCGGCGGACAGGAAACCGGGCTCGAAGAGAAAGCCCTGGCGCTCGAAGGTGTCGAGCTGTTGATCATCAAGGGGGCCTTCCTCGGCCGTGCCCTTGACCACCCTTTCATGACGCGGCATCAGCAGGGTGTCGGGCTGCCCGGCGAGCCGGGTGGGGTAGGCGTCCCGGCGCTGCGGGTCGTGTGCTGCGGTATTCAGGTTGCGGGATGCGGTCTGTACTGACATCCAATCACCTCCAGTGCCTGTGATCAGGTTCAGGTCCAGTCCTCAGCCATCAGCGTGAATCACACGGAGTCTTCCGAAATCCTTGTCTGGCCTTGGCGGCTGTATCCTAGAATATTTAACATAACTTGCAACCGTTCTCGGCCCCCCAAAGGCTTGCCGGTAAAGTACCGGCGACGGGGATCCTGTCGCCGCGCTGCCAACTGGCCGCCAGACAAGCCGTGCCGCCGTGCCTGGCGCCGAGCACGAATGGCGAGGAACCTGCAGAGAAAGTCGCTCAAAAAAGTAAACCCACGTTATCGCAAGACGCGGGCCAACGTGGTTTCTTGGCCCCTTTTTCGGGTTGTGCTCAGGAGAGTGCGTGCAGGACTTTAGCAGTCACATGATAAGGCGGCTTCAGCATATAGTGTCTCTGACGAGGGCCGAGCTGGCCCTACTCGTCGACATGAAACGTGCCCCCCGTGCCGTCTCGGCAGGCGACTGGCTGTGGCACGAGGGCGACTCGGCGGATACCCTGCTGGTGCTCAGGGAAGGCTGGGCCTGCTCCGCCCGCTACCTGCCCGACGGCAGTCGCCAGCTGCTGGAAATCTTCCTGCCCGGCGACATCCTGGGCTTCGGCGAACTGGCCGATGGCGCACGACGCAATGATGTCTCGATGCTCACCGACGGGGAGATCAGCGAATATTCCTACTCCCATTTACGCGAGCTCTTCGAGCGCGCCCCGCGCCTGCGCAGCGCCCTGTTCGTCATTGCCAACCAGCGTCAGGCGATGCTCGCCGAGCGCCTGGTGAGCATCGCCCGCCGCAACGCTCGCGAGCGCCTGGCGCATTTTCTCTGCGAGTGCCACGCACGGCTGCAGGAACCGGCGAACGATGCCCGGCAGGGCTTTCTGCTGCCCCTGTCGCAACAGGACCTGGCCGATGCGCTGGGCATGAGTCCGGTGCACATCAGCCGCACCTTCTCATCCCTGGCCTGCCTGGGCCTGGTGCGTCGCCAGCACTACCACATCCAGATTCTCGACCCGGTCCGCCTGGAGCGCCTGGCCGGCTTCAATGGCGCCTACCTGCAGTGCGACACCCAGCTGCTGGCCGCCGAGCCGCCGACCACCATCGAACCGGGATAGTCTCGCCGGTGACATCCGGCGTGGCGATTCGTCGCCGAGTGCGGCACCATCCGCTGTCAGCCACCACCGCCGATCGAGAGTGCCCATGAGCCCGATGAAGATGACGTCGTCCCCGGAACTGGCCGCCGTGGATGTCGTGCTCACCGATGTCGACGACACCCTGACCCGCCGGGGGCGGCTGTCCAGCGCCACGCTGGCCGCCATCGAGCGCCTGGCCGACGCGGGAGTCGCGGTGGTGCCGGTTACCGGCGGCTGTGCCGGCTGGTGCGACCATATCGTGCGCGCCTGGCCGGTCGCGGCAGTCATCGGCGAGAGCGGCGCATTGCGCCTGAAGCGCGCCGCCGGCGGCGGCCTGGACTGCCACAGCGTGCGCCCGCTGGCCACGCTGCGCGACGAGCAGCGCCGACTGCTGACGATCGCCGAGCGCGCGATGCAGGCGGTACCGGACGCACGGCTGGCTGCCGACCAGCCCTACCGGCTGGCGGATGTCGCCGTCGACCATGCCCAGGACGTGCCGCCCCTCGCCGCGGCTCAAGTCGAGCGCCTGCTGGCCACCTTCCGGGCCGAGGGCGCCCGGGCCCGGGCCAGCTCGATCCACGTCAATGCCTGGTTCGGCGAGCATGACAAGGCGACGATGGCCGCCTGGGTGCTGGAGCACGACCTGGGGCTGTCGGTGGCGGAGCAGCAGCGGCGCGTGCTGTTCATCGGCGATGCCCCGAACGACGCGCCGCTGTTCGCGCGGCAGCCCCTCAGCGTGGGGGTCGCCAACCTCGCGCCGCACCTCGACCAACTGCCCACGCCGCCGCGCTGGCTGTGCGAGGCCGGCCATGGGGAAGGCTTCGTGGAGATGGCCGAGCATCTGCTTGCCGCCCGGCGGGCTCGCCCCGGCCGGTGCTGAGGCCCCGAAGGGGGAAAGCGGCTTGCCGATCCATCAACGCAAAACGGCCACCGCGACGAATCGCCAAGTGACCGTTTTTCATGATCTTTCTGGTGCCGGCGAGTGGACTCGAACCACCGACCTACGCATTACGAGTGCGTTGCTCTACCAGCTGAGCTACGCCGGCGCTGGGCCGGATATTACTCACTTGCCCGCGGCTCGACAAGCGCCTGCCCCTTGGATCAGGCCTCCTTCGAGTCGCGCTCCTGGCGCAGCTGTTCCGCCAGGGTCCGCAGATAATGCGGCGTGACCGATGCCATGCCCGCCTCGCTCATGGCATTGGCCAGACGCAGGTATGCCTCCGCGTCACTCTGCGCCAGCCTTGCCTCTTCCTTGTCGAGCTCCGTCGCCACCGCTATACCTCCTTGGCTACCTTCACGTCACTGGCGCCCATGCACTGGGGGAGACAACGATGCCATATTTTTGCCTCCACTCAAATGGCGGGCCACGATTTTCCTCGACGGCGGTGACACGCCATCGTCTTCTCTACCCAGGACAAAAGAAAACCCCGCAGGGGGTACGGGGTTCAAGGGAGATGGGGGTGCTGGCGGGCTTCCCTGGCGGTCATGACTCCCTGTCGTGACGGCGCCGTTCCGTGCCCCTTGCCAATGCCGGGCCTTTCCTGGCCCACGCTTCCTTGCGTCGCGAGGCAGCCGTCCCGGCCGCCGCTTCACCTTCAATATAGACAACATGGATTTATTGGACAAGCCTTGTACAATTTTTTACAGGCTGTCCAACGAACTCAATGCTTGATCAGCGTGCCGTCGTCATCGTAGAGCGGATAGCTGCCCTCGGCATCGTGATCCTCGGGGCCGACCAGCGACGGCGTGAAGACGCACAGCACCGTCATGCCCTTCTCGCTGCTGAGGATGTGCTTCTGATGCTTGTCGAGGGCATAGAGCACCCCCGGCTTGAGCTCCCAGGAGCCACCCTCGGTCAGATCCTCGATCCGGCCCTCGCCCTCGATGCAGATGACCGACTCCTTGTGGTTCTTGTACCACATGTGCAGCGCCTGCCCGGGCTTGATATAAGTCTCGTGCACGGAATGGCCCATGCCGTCGGCACGCAGCGTGTAACGGCGACTGATGAACTTCTCCTCGTCGACGGCGCTGGCTTCGGCATCCTTGTGGTCACGAACAATCATCGAACGCTCCTCCTTGCTTCGACTGTCGGCGTGGTGACAGGCCGCCGGCGGCACGCTACGCCGGGCCCGTGCCGACCGGGGCCCTGCGGCCCCAGCGGCGACCTGGTGAATTCCGCGGTTCAGCCGTACTGGGCGGGGTCCGGCACGGTGGGGTGGCGAGCCGGGTGCGCCTCCATGTAGGCATGGCAGGCGCGCAGCACGCGAATGTCGTCGTACTTGCCCCCCGCCAGCTGAAAGCCCACCGGCAGCCCGGCGTCGGTGAAGCCGCACGGCACCGAGGCCGCCGGCTGCTGGCTGAGGTTGAAGGGGTAGGAGAACGGCGCCCACTCCTCCCAGTCACGCATGTCGCTGCCCGGCGGCACCTCGTGATTGATCTCGAAGGGTTCGATCGGCACCGTCGGCGTCATCAGCAGGTGATACTCCTGATTGAAGTGCTCGAGCTGTTCGGCCAGGCGCGCCCGGTCGGCCTGGGCCCGGAACAGGTCGAGCGCGCTCCAGGCCTCGGCGTGACGCGCGTTGGCGACCAGCCCCGGATCGAGCTCCTTGCGCTGGCGCTCGTTGCACTGCGACCACAGCTCCAGCGAGGCGGTGAACCACAGCTTGCGGAAGATATCGATCGGCGAGGTGAACCCGGGATTGATCTCGACGAGCTCGGCGCCCAGCGCCTCGAGCCGCTTCGCGGCCTCGTGGACCCGGTCGGCGATCTGCGGGTCCACCTCGGCATAGCCCAGCGTCGGCGAATAGGCGATGCGCAGGCCGCGCAGGTCGCAATCCATGTCGACGCCCCAGTCGTCGGGCTGGCCGCGGGTGGCGTAGGGGTCACGGTAGTCGTAGCGGCCGATGACGTTGAGCATGCGCGCGGCATCCGACACCGTGCGGGTCAGCGGGCCGATGTGCGACAGCGAGGGCTCCTGGGCCGGCGGCCACTGCGGCGTCCAGCCGAAGGTCGGCTTGAAGCCGAAGACCCCGGTGAAGGCCGCGGGAATGCGTATCGAGCCGCCGGAATCGCCCCCCTGGTGCAGCACGCCCATGTTGAGCGAGGCCGCCACCGCCGCGCCGCCCGACGAGCCACCGGGAGTCAGGCGCGTGTCCCACGGGTTGCAGGTGGTCCCGTAGACCCGGTTGTCGGTGACCGCCTTCCAGCCGAACTCGGGGGTATTGGTCTTGCCCAGCAGCACGGCCCCGGCCTCGCGCAGCCGTGCCGCCGGAGGAGCGTCCATCTCGCAGAGGGTGTCCGGGGTGGTCAGCGACCCCTCCCGGGCCGGCATGCCGGCGACATTGGTAAGATCCTTCAGCGAGGCCGGTACCCCGTCGATCGGGCTCAGCGGCTTGCCCTGGCCCCAGCGCCGGGCCGAGGCGCGGGCCGCCTTCTCGGCGCCCTCCCGATCCACATGGACATAGGCATTGACCGCGTCGTTGAAGCGTTCGATGCGCTCGAGCGCTGCCCGTGTCGCTTCCAGCGGCGAGGCCTCGCCGGATTCGAACAGCCGTACCAGCGAACCGGCATCCATGGTTCCCAGGTCAGTATCGCTCACATCATCCTCCCTGAATTCGTGCGTTCACTCCTTTGTCTCTGATAACCGTAGCGGACTATCGACGAGCAGGCCAACCGCCCCAAGCACATTCCGGCCGCCGGACTCCCGTCCCCGAAGAACTTCTTGTACATTTATGTCGGCGCTCGCCGGGTCAGGCCCGGCCGGGCACGCCACCGACACGCGCAGTAACACAAGGATGTGGACATGCAGCAGCCAGTGAGTTGCGTCACCAGGAACCTCGCCCACCACGTGAACCTTCAGGCCTCCGACATCGCCCTTCTCAAGTCGCTGGAGAAGGATCCACGGAAGGTCGACAAGGGCAAGGTGCTGTGGGAGGCGCACGAAACGCCCACCCAGCTCTACACCCTGCGCAGCGGCTGGGCCTATGCCTTTCACTGCTCCGAGAACGGCGCCCAGCAGGTGCTCGACATCTTCCTCCCGGGCGACGTGATGGGGATTCGCGATGCAACCTCGAGAAGCCACTACACCACCGCCGTCATGCTCACCGATGGCGTCATCTGCCCGTTCCCGACGGTCCGCCTCGAGGATCTCTTCACCCGGTCGCCGCGCCTGGCGCTGGGGCTGCATGCCTCGGCGGCACGACAGCAGAGCGTGATCACCGAACGCCTGGTGAACGTCCTGAGCAACGACGCCTGCTCGCGTCTGGGCCACTTCGCCCTGGAGGTCTACTACCGGCTCAAGCGGATCGAGGAAACCACCGGCAACAGCTTCACGCTGCCCCTCACCCAGCGCCAGCTGGCCATGCTGCTGGGCATGAGCGAAGTCCACGTCAGCCGCACCATGAGCGACCTGGCGGAGCGCGGACTGATTACCCGCCGACGCCGGAGCTTCCAGATCAACGACCTGGAAACCCTCTCGCAGATCTCCGACTTTCGCCCCGAGAAGTTCAGCGATCACATCAATCCCTGCCTGGCGCACCTGTTCGAGTAACCCCGGCCACGACAGCCCCGCCGGCTCCCGTAACATTTTGCTTCTTGCTACTGGCCTCGAATTGTTGCCAAGATGACAGGTTGGATCACGCCTCGTGCCAGCGATCACCGCCGGCCGCTTGCGCCTCGAGCCGGCGAGCTGGTGACAAACAGACAGAAGGTGCACAAGGAGTGGTGCCATGCTGTCGCAGGAAAGCCACCTGGCCAGGAACATCGACCGGCACGTCACGCTGTCGGGCGGCGACGCCAGCCTGCTCGCCGAACTCGATGCCCACCCCCGGCGCGTGCCCCGGGGCTCGGAACTCTGGCAGACGCAGAGGCCGTCCGATCACCTCTACACGCTGTGTCGCGGCTGGGCCTGCAGTTACCACCGTTCCGCCAACGGCTCGCAGCAGATACTCGACCTGTTCGTGCCCGGCGACATCATGGGGCTGCGCGACCTGACCTATCACGACCACACCAGCACGGCGGTAATGCTCACCACCGGCCAGGTGAGCGCCTATCCCGTGGAGCGCGTCTCCGAACTGATGCGCTGCTCTCGTCGCCTCGACTGGGCCCTGCAGGCCTCCGCCGCCCGGCAGGAGCGATTGATCACCCAGCGGCTGATCAACGTGCTGAGCCACGATGCCGTCTCGCGCATCGCCCATCTCATGCTGGAAGTGCAGCACCGGCTGCAGCGTGTGGACGCCGCCTCGGGCGACCAGTTCTACCTGCCTCTGCTGCAGCGGCAGATCGGCATGCTGCTGGGCATGAGTTCCGTGCACGTCAGCCGCACGCTGATCGAGCTGTCGCGGCGCGGCCTGCTGGAGCGCTCGCGGCGGCGCATTCACCTGCTGGATGTCGAGGCCCTGGCGCGCATCGCCGATTTCACGACCTTTCCCTACGAGGCCGGGCTCAATCCGGAGCTGCTGCCGGAAGACGGCATGCAGCGCTGATATCGGCGGAGCGGCAACGAAGAGTAACGAGAGACAGAGGGCACGAGCCGGACGGCCGGTGTCGCCAGTCACTCCATGATGAACGGGGGGGGAACATCCTGGTTCTGCAACGCATCCTGGGCCACCAGTCACTGACCATGACCCTGCGTTACGCCCACGTCGCGCCGGACCACCTGGAGGATGCGGTGCGGTACAACCCGGTATCGCGGTTGACACTTGGTTGACACCCACAAAAAAACCGCCTTGGGAGGCGGTTTTTAGAAATCCGTAAATGCTTGATTCTGCGAGCATTTTTTGGTGCTGGCACCAGGAGTCGAACCCGGGACCTACTGATTACAAGTCAGTTGCTCTACCAACTGAGCTATGCCAGCGCCATAAAGCGTTGGCGTGGCTGGGGTAGCAGGATTCGAACCTGCGCATGCCGATACCAAAAACCGGTGCCTTACCACTTGGCGATACCCCAGCAGTGTGGTGGCCAGAGACGGAATCGAACCGCCGACACGGGGATTTTCAATCCCCTGCTCTACCAACTGAGCTATCTGGCCGCTGCCAACGGGGACGTATTAAACCGTAACGCCCGCTTTCGGTCAACCCCTTCTTTCAAAAAGATGTTCTCGGGGCTCGGCATGCTCAGGAGGACGGCGGCACGTAGCCCTCGGCCTGGTCGGTGTCGCGGTTGTCGAAAAAGCGCTCCATCTGCTCCATCAGGTAGGCCCGGGTCTCCGGGTCCAGCATGTTGAGATGCTTCTCGTTGATCAGCCGCGTCTGCAGGGCCTGCCACTCCTCCCAGGCCTGGCGGGAGACGGTACGCTGGATCTCCGCGCCCTTGTCGCCGGGCAGCGGCGGAAAGGGCAGCGCCTCGAGCTCCTGCTGGTACTTGCGACAGAATACGGTGTTGCTCATCACGAACGCTCCTCGGATTGGGTCAGGGTGTCGGCCAGCGTGTCCAGCAGGGCCTTCACGGGGGCGGCCAGGCCGACATTCGGCGGCGCCTCGAGGTCGTACCACAGCTGCCCCGGCTCGGCGACGCCCGGCGGCTCGCGCTCCAGCCACACGGGCTGCGCCACGACATGCAGCCGGAAATGGCTGAAGGTATGGGTAAACGGCGCCCAGGACCGGCCACGGCGCGCCTCGGGCACCCGACAGGCTAACCACGCATCGAGGGCGGCGTCATCCTCGAACTGGGGAAAGCACCACAGACCGCCCCACAGCCCGGCGGGCGGCCGCTGTTCGAGCAGCACGCGCCCGTCGGGGTGGCACAGCAGCAGCATCCGGGCGTGGCGTTCGGGCAGCGCCTTGCGCGGCCTGGACTCGGGAAAGCGCCGCTCCTCGCCGCGGGCGTGGGCCTCGCAGGCGTCCTCGAAGGGGCAGATCAGGCAGCTGGGCCTGCCGCGGGTGCAGACCGTCGCCCCCAGGTCCATCATCGCCTGCGAGTAGTCGGCCAGCCGTGAATCGGGGGTGTAGCGCTCGGCGAGCCGCCACAGCTCGCGACTCACCGCGGTCCGGCCGGGCCAGCCCTCGACGGCGTGCAGCCGCGCCAGCACCCGCTTGACGTTGCCGTCGAGGATCACCGCCCGGCGTCCGGTGCTGATGCTGATGATCGCCCCGGCCGTGGACGGGCCGATGCCCGGCAGCGCGGCCATGGCCTCGAGGCTGTGCACCGGGAAGGCGCCGCCATGCTCGTCGACGACACGCTGCGCCGCACGGTGCAGGTTGCGGGCCCGGGCGTAGTAGCCGAGTCCGGTCCACAGGTGCAGCACCTCATCGACCTCGGCGCGGGCCAGCGCCTCGACATCCGGGAAGCGTTCCATGAAACGCGCGTAGTAGGGAATCACCGTGGCGACCTGGGTCTGCTGGAGCATGATCTCCGACACCCAGACCCGGTAGGGCGTCTTGTCCTGCTGCCAGGGCAGGCTCTTGCGCCCGTGGCGGTCGAACCAGGCGAGCAGGCGCTGCTGGAACGTTTCGGGGGTCAGTTCGGCGGGACGGGGCGACGTCACGGCGGCCCTCCATAAAAAAGCGCCGACGCGAAGGTCGGCGCAGGACTGGCTTGCATGATGATCACTTCAATAGACCACGGATGGCGTTGCGAAGTTCCTCGGAGGACTTGCCGCCGAGTTTTTCATCGAGTTTCTCGCTCAGCTTGTCGACGGCCTTCTTCTTGGCCTCGTCCCTGGCGAGCGTGGTCAGCGACTTCTGGAAGGCCTGGCGGTCGAACGCGCACCACTGGCCCGGCTCGCCGGAAAGATCGCCTTCGCAGTGCACCGGCAGCGGCACCTTCTCGAGACGCGGATTGACCTTGCAGGCCGCGTCGGCGGTATCGACGAAGCGCGCCCGGGCATCGTAGTCGAAGCGATTGGTAGGCAGGTTGACCCGCCCCTTGCCGGTCATCTCGATGCCGGGCAGCGTAATCAGCAGATCGTCGTTGTGGACGACACCGTCGACGACCCGGGCGCTGCCCTTGAGCTGGTCGAAACGGGTGTCCGGGCTCCAGTCGCGCTGGGTGGCCTCGCCCTCCAGGGCCGCCACGGCGGTGCACAGTTCCTTCGAGACGTTGACGTTGAACACCGCCCCGTCGACGACGCGAAAGTCGGCCTTGCCGTTCAGGTTGCGCAGCAGGGTGTCGGCGCGGTTGGTCCGCGAGGTGAAGTTGCCGGACACATCGAGCCGACCGCGCAGCGGCGACGGCTTGCCGCTGTAGTCCTCGACCAGCGGTACCAGCTGCACGCCATCGAGCGCCTCGCTGAAGCGCCAGCTGACCGGCGCCTGACGCACGTCGAGGCCGGCCTCGGCATGCAGCGTGCCGTCGTAGAGCCGGGCGTCGAGGCGCTGCAGCGCGAGCCGGCCGTCACGCCCGTGAAGCGCCAGCGAGGGCTGCTCGAGGGTCACCCCCTTGACCACCAGCGAATCCAGGGACAGCTTGCCGTCCACTGCCAGCGTCCTGAGCGTGTCCACCGGGACCAGGTCGGCAGCCTGGGCGGCCTCGGTGGCGGCATAGGCCGGCGCCACACCCAGCGCATCCAGCAGCGCCGCGGTATCCGCCGTCTTGCCCGGTGCCTCCGGCGGCGGCAGGTAACGGTCCAGGTCGAGGGCGCCGCCCTGCAGATCGGCAGTCAGCGACTGCCCGTCGAGCCCGGCGCCCAGCGAGCCGGTGAAGGTGGTGTCGTCGACGATCAGCTTCAGGCGGGTCAGCGTGGCCTGCTGCATGTCCCCCTGGATCGGGCTGCTCAGCGCGACCTTGCTCAGCGCCTTGTCATCCGCGGTCGTCGGCGGCAGGCCCAGTCGGGTCAGCCAGGGGCGCAGCGACAGCGGCGCCAGCTCGACCTTGCCGGTGTAGCGCGGCGCCGTGTCGAGCTGGCTGATCGCCAGGTTGCCGTTCAGCTCGAGGCCGTCGTCGCCGCTGACGGCCAGGTCGTTCAGGCGCGCGGTCGCGGCGGCGGTGTCCGCCTCGGCGGCGAAGGTCGCCTTGAGCGACAGCGGCGACTCGCCCAGCGCCGGGTGCGCGAGGCTCGCGTCCACCTCGGCACCGTCGAGCCGGTAGCGGCCCTGGCGGGTATCGGCGACCAGCGAGTCGGCATCCAGGTCGAGCGTCTGCCGACGATCCGGATAGGCCGCCAGGTCGGTGGCAGTCTGCAACGCCAGCCCCTCGAGGACATAGCGCCCATCCTGGAGCCCCAGGCGGGCCTTGCTCTTGAGCGTCACCCGGCTGTTCACCGCCGGCTCGGTACCGTCGACGACGAAGCTGGCCTGCAGCGGGAAGGCACTGGCCGGGTTGACGTCGCTGGCGTCCAGCGTCACGTCGCGGACCGTGACATCCAGGCCACTGCGCCGGTCCAGATAGTGGACCTGACCGTCACGCACCACGATGCTGGCGATGTCCAGGGCCACGCTGTGGCCGTCCGAACCCTGCATGGCCGGGCCCGCCGAGGCCGGTGCCAGCGCCTTGCGCGGCTGGCCCTTGGCGTCGTCGAGACGCTCGAGCAGCTGCTCCCAGTTGCCGTGCCCCTGGGCATCGCGCTCCAGCGACAGCCGCAGGCCCTCCAGGGTCAGGCCGTCGACGGCGATCTCCCCCGACAGCAGCGGTGCGAAGGCCAGGCTGACCTCGCCGCGATCGATCGCCGCGAAGGCCTCGTCCTGGCGCTGCTGATCGGGCAGCCAGGCGCGGGCATCCTCGACGCTGACGCCGATACGCGGATAGAAGGACCAGCTGAGCGGCCCGTCCAGCGCCAGGTCCAGCCCGGTCTGCTCGTGCACGGCCTCGACCAGCCGCGGCTTGAGCTCGTTGGGATCGAAGAAGGTGGTGACGTAGACGACCGCCGCCACGACCACCAGCCCCAGCACGCCGACTGCCGCGAGCAGAATCCGCACCAGCCTCTTCATTGACTTCCTCCTGCAGCGGGTGTCTTGAGTTCGAAAAAGCCGCCGCCCTCCTCGAGCCGGTAGCCCATGCGGACCAGCAGCAGCTGGCTTTCCAGCGGCAGGTGGCGCGTCTCGATGCGCAGCGGCGTGTCCCCCGCCGCCGCCGCGACCAGCGTCATCAGCCTTGAGCCGACGCCGCGCCGGCGCGTGGGCCGGCGAACGCAGAAGTGCGACAGCCACCAGGCCTCGGGCGACTTGCGCACGCTGACCGCGCCCAGCAGGCGGTCATTGAACAGGGCGGCGTGAAAGACACCGCCCGACTCGAGATGCTCGCGGATGAACGCGTCGGCAGGCAGCGGCAGCCAGTCGGCCTCGGCATCCTGATAGATACGCGCCAGGTCGGCTCCCACCTGGGGATCCTCGGCCCAGCGCGCGTGATCGACTTCCTCCAGTGTAACCGGCATGCCTGCTCCCTCCCGTGATGCCACGAATCCCGCCGTCGATGACCCCGCATTGTAGCGGATGGCCATTGCGATTCTCTATAATGACAGGCTCGGCACGGGACGCGCCGGCCGCCGCATTGCGGTTTCCGCCGCGCGTCTCGCCAACTTACTGTTGCCCGGCGCGCGAGCGCCCGGAAGGGAGAGCGGCCAATGCCCGAGCGAATCGCCACGGTGTCGCGAGACACGTCCGAGACCCAGATCACGGTCACCGTCAACCTGGACGGCCAGGGGCGCTTCAGTGCCGACACCGGCGTGCCGTTTCTCGACCACATGCTCGACCAGATCGCCCGCCACGGCCTGATCGACCTGGACATCGTCGCCCGGGGCGACCTGCACATCGACGACCACCACACCGTCGAAGACATCGGCATCACGCTCGGCCAGGCCTTCGACCGGGCGATCGGCGACAAGCGCGGCATCCGTCGCTACGGCCACGCCTACGTGCCGCTCGACGAGGCCCTGTCCCGCGTGGTGATCGACTTCTCCGGCCGCCCCGGACTGGCCATGAATGTCGAGTTCACCCGCGCCAGCATCGGCCGCCTGGACACCCAGCTGTTCTGGGAGTTCTTCCAGGGCTTCGTCAACCACGCCCGGGTGACGCTGCATATCGACAACCTCAAGGGGTTCAACGCGCACCACCAGGCCGAGACCATCTTCAAGGCCTTCGGCCGCGCCCTGCGCATGGCCGTCGAACCGGACCCGCGCATGGCCGGGCAGATGCCGTCCACCAAGGGCAGCCTTTGATCAGCAACCGCGAGGAGCGAGCATGACGATCGCCGTCATCGACTATGGCATGGGCAATCTCCACTCCGTGGCCAAGGCCCTGGAGCACGTCACCCACGAACACGTGGTGATCACCCGCGACGCCCGCTCGATCCGTGGCGCCACGCGCATCGTGCTGCCCGGCCAGGGTGCCATTCGCGACTGCATGGGCGAACTGCAGCGCACCGAGCTGCAGGGGCTGGTCAAGGAGCTGCTCGATGACCAGGCCAAGCCGCTGCTGGGCATCTGCGTCGGCCAGCAGATGCTCATGGAGCACAGCGAGGAAAACGGCGGGGTGACCTGCCTGGGCTATCTGCCGGGCAGCGTGCGCCGCTTCAGCCAGGAGATGCACGACGCCGAGGGCCGCCGCCTGAAGATCCCCCACATGGGCTGGAACCAGGTCAGCCAGCATCACCCGCATCCGCTCTGGGAAGGCATCGGCGACGGCGCCCGCTTCTACTTCGTGCACGGCTACTACGTCGAGGCCGAGCGCGACGCGGACGTCTTCGGCACCACCCGCTACGGCGACGTCACCGCCCATGTGGCGACCGGCCGGGACAGCGTCTTCGCCGTGCAGTTTCACCCCGAGAAGAGCGCCGACGCGGGGCTGCGCCTGCTGGAAAACTTCGTCAACTGGACGCCCTGAGCCCCGGCGTTCGCCGCCGTCACACTGGATAGACCGCGCCCGGCCGGACCGGGCGCTCACGAGGACATGACATGCTGGTTATTCCCGCCATCGATCTCAAGGACGGCCAATGCGTCCGCCTCAAGCAGGGGCGAATGGACGACGCCACCACCTACGGCGACGATCCGGTCGCCATGGCCGCGCGCTGGGTCGAGGCCGGCGCCCGCCGTCTGCACCTGGTCGATCTCAACGGCGCCTTCGAGGGCAAGCCGGTCAACGGCGAGGCGGTCACCGCCATCGCCCGCGCCTACCCCGACCTGCCGATCCAGATCGGCGGCGGCATCCGCTCGGCGGCGACCATCGAGCACTACCTCGAGGCCGGGGTCTCCTACGTGATCATCGGCACCCAGGCGGTCAAGCAGCCGGCCTTCGTCAGCGAGGCGTGCCGGCTGTTCGCGGGTCACGTGATCGTCGGCCTCGACGCCCGCGACGGCTTCGTCGCCACCGACGGCTGGGCCGAGGTGTCGACGCTCAAGGCCACCGAGCTGGCCAGGCGCTTCGCCGACGACGGCGTCTCGTCGATCGTCTACACCGACATCGCCCGCGACGGCATGATGCAGGGCGTCAACCTCGACGCCACCGTCGCGCTGGCCCGCGAGGGCGGCCTGCCGGTGATCGCCTCGGGCGGGGTCACCAACCTCGATGACATCCGTGGCCTGGCCGAGGTCGCCGACCAGGGCATCCTCGGCGCCATCACCGGCCGCGCCATCTACGAAGGCAGTCTCGACGTCGCCGCGGCCCAGCGCCTGTGCGACAGCCTCGACACAACCCGCAAGGAGTGATCACCATGGGTCTGGCCAAGCGCATCATCCCCTGCCTCGACGTCGACGCCGGCCGCGTGGTCAAGGGCGTCAACTTCGTCGGCATCCGCGACGCCGGCGACCCGGTGGAAATCGCCAAGCGCTACAACCAGCAGGGCGCCGACGAGATCACCTTCCTCGACATCACCGCCAGCCACGAGGACCGCGCGACCACCGTCGAGATGGTCGAGCGCATCGCCGGCGAGGTGTTCATCCCGCTGACCGTGGGCGGTGGCATCCGCACCTGCGAGGACATCCGCACCATGCTCAACGCCGGCGCGGACAAGGTCTCGATCAACACCGCCGCGGTGACCAACCCCGAGTTCGTCCGCGAGGCCGCCGAGCGCTTCGGCAGCCAGTGCATCGTGGTGGCGATCGACGCCAAGCGCGTCAGCGCCGAGGGCGAGCCGCCGCGCTGGGAGATCTTCACCCACGGCGGGCGCAAGCCCACCGGGCTCGACGCCATCGACTGGGCGCGCAAGATGGTCAACTACGGCGCCGGCGAGCTGCTGCTGACCAGCATGGACCGCGACGGCACCAAGGCCGGCTTCGACCTGGAGCTGACCCGGGCGATCTCGGAGGCCGTGGCGGTGCCGGTGATCGCCTCCGGCGGGGTCGGCAACCTCGACCATCTGGTGGAGGGCGTGACTCAGGGCGCCGCCGATGCGGTACTCGCCGCGAGCATCTTCCACTTCGGCGAGTACACCATCCCCGATGCCAAGCGCTACATGCACGAGCACGGTATCGAGATGCGCCTGTAACGACCGCCGCGTCCCGGCTCGGGCCTATTGCCAGCCGAGGCGCGTGGCCTCCTTCAGCGCCTTGTCGAGCTGCGCCTCGGCAAGGCGCTGCAGCTCGTTCGCCAGCGCCTCGCGCTGCGCGCTCTCAGGCTCCAGAGGCATCGTCTCGCTCTCCAGCCACGCCGCCAGGTTGATCAGGTCATGCTGGCGGCCGAGGCGCTTGGCCAGCCGCTTGAGCCGCCGCGGCTCGAGCCGGGGCGGCTTGCCCTTGACCCGCTCGCGCAGCTCCTGCTGATAGGTCAGGTACTTCACCCACTTGCGCCAGCGATGACAGCGCGCCGGATCGCGTGACGCGGCACAGGCCCCGGCCAGCCGACGCGCCTTGCGCCGGGTGCGCCGGTAGCCGGCCTTGACCTGCTTGCCTTTCAGCGGCTCGGCCCGCCAGTTGTCCGCCTCGCGGGCGAACTCGGCATCGAGCCCGGCCCGGTCCACCGTCGCGGTCTCGTCGAGCGAGGCCACCAGGGCGGCGCGCAGCCGGGCGACGAGCGGGCGCAACTCGGGGGCGAGGCGCGGCAGCGCCCAGCCCAGCATGGCGTGGCGCACCCGCGCCTCGCGCGGGCCTTCCAGGCGCCGGGCGATCGAGCGCGGCGTGGCCTCGCGGGCCTTGATCGCCGCTTTCGGGCGCTCGGCGCGCTGCAGCTGGCGGGCGGCGCGCAGACGCTTGCAGGTCAGGCGCAGCTCGTGGACGTCGTCATCGTCAAGCGGCGTGGCCAGTCGCCGGCGCGCCTCATCGATGCATACCAGCGGCCACTGACGGTACTTCATGCTTGCCTCCCGGCGCCCCCGTGGGCGTCACTCCAGGCTCAGGCCGAGGTTGCTGACGCCGTCGTTGCGCCCCAGACGACGCAGCGCCTTGAGCGCCTCGCGGTCGAGCCGCGCCTCGGCGGCTTCCAGCACCGCTTCCTGGAAGTCGCGCTCGTCGGCCATCAGCGGGTGCTCGCGCAGGCGCGCGGCGGCCCGCTCGGCGTCATCGTCCTCGGCCTCCTCGGTCATCTCGACGACGGCCTGCACCCCGCTCTTCGACAGGCCGCTGATCGTCAGCGGCGCGTCGGGCGTCTCGCCCTGCAGCGCGTCGAGCAGGGTCGACAGGGCCATCATCACCTCCACGGCCCGGCGCGCCCCGAAGCTCTCGTCATCCTCGGGGGGCTCCGCCTCGCTCAGCTTGTCCGCCTGACGGGCGAAGTCGATCTTCGCCTCGCGCACCATCAGCGATTCCCAGGCCAGATCGAGCACCACGCGCAGCGTCCCGGGGTCACCCTGCCCGGTCATCTGTGCGTACAGGCCGTAATTGGGCAGCAGCCGTTCGCACAGCGCCGCCATGAACGCGATCTGCTGGCGGCGGCTCAGGGCGCGCAGGCGGGCCTTGAAGCCCTCTCGGGGGGTCGCTGTCATGGGGTCTCCTTGTTATCCGCGGCCGATCATGGCCAGAACAGCTCGGCGCTCACCCGGCCGCCGGCGTCGAAAACGATGCCTTCGGCACGCAACCGCTCGCGCTGGCGCACGGCGCCGCCATGCTCGGTGACGCGTCGCGAGGCATTGATCACCCGGTGCCAGGGCAGGCCGTGGCCATCAGGCAGGTGGCGCATGGCACTGCCGACCATGCGTGCCGTGGCGCCTTCGGTCATCTTCGCCACCCGGCCATAGGTGGTCACCCGGCCTTCGGGAATCTGGGCCACGATGGTGTAGATCTGTTCGAGCAGGTCCGCGCGGGGCATGTCCGACTCCATGGTTCCTCAGGCTGTCGGCCCCATTATGGCACCACCGGCCGGACGCGGGGACCACCAACCACCGCCCCCGCGGGCGACGAGATTCACTGGACGCCGGTGGAGCGCGTATCCGATGATGGCCGCATGCATATCTACTTCCTCCAGCATGCCGCCCACGCCGGGCCCGCCCGTCTCGCCGACTGGCTCGCCGGCATGGGGCACAGCCACAATACCTGCCATCTGTACGCCGACGAGGCCCCGCCACGCCTCGAGGACTGCGACGCGCTGATCCTGCTCGACGGCCCCCAGGCCCACGACGACACCGCGGCCCACCCCTGGCTGAAACGGGAGACCAAGCTGCTCGACCGGGCGCTGAAGAGCGGCAAGCCGGTTCTGGGCATCGGCCTCGGGGCGCGGCTGATCGCCGCCCGGCTCGGTGCCATCATCTCCCGCGGCACCCACGCCGAGGCCGGCTGGCAGACCGTGACCCTGGCTGCGGAGAGCCCCTTCGACCTGCCCGAGCAGTTCGAGGCCTTTCTCTGGCACCGCGACATCTTCGGCCTGCCCGAGGACGCCCTGCCGCTGGGCGGCACCGCGGCCAGCCCGGTGCAGGGCTTCGCCTGGGACGCCGGCCGGGTTGTCGCCCTGCAGTGTCATCTGGAAGCCACCGCCGCCAGCGCCACCGCCCTGCTCGACCATGAACCCCTGCCCGCCGAAGGCCCCTACGTGCAGAGCCGCGAGGCGATTCTCGCCGACCCGCGGCGCTTCGACCGGCTGGCGCCGCTGCTCGACCGGGTGCTGAGTCGCTGGCTCGTCGGCGCCTCCTGAGCGCAGGCCCGCCCGAGCCTCGGCGCTGCCGCTACTGGCGTGTCGGTGCCGCCTGCCATGCCTCGGCGAAGGCCAGGCAGCTGTCCCAGTCGCCGACGTGCAGGAAGTGCTGATCGTCGTGCTTCTCCAGCTGATAGCGGTACATGGGGTCGTAGTATTCGGTCAGCAGCGGCGCCAGCCAGGCCTCGTGGGCCTGGCGGTTGCCGCGCTCGTGCTCGCGGAAGGCCAGTTCCTGCAGCCGCGCCAGCCGCGCCAGCCGGGCGCCGCCGAGACGCTTGCGCAGGCGTCGCAGGGCGCCGGACAGCTGCTTGCGCATCAGCGCCCAGCCCAGCCATTCACCGTACTGCGTGGCATAGATCGCCCACAGGTCCTCGATGTAGTCCTTGTGGATACGCGCCAGCCGCCAGTCCAGCGGCATCTCGACGCGGATGCGCGGGGCCCGCTCCATCCCGCGCCAGAAGCTCAGCGGAATGTTGGCATTGCCGATGTGGCGCGACTCGTCCTCGACCACGCAGGCGCCGTCCCGCGCCAGCAGCCCGAGGCCCATGGCGTGCTCGAAATCGATCTGGCTCGGCGCCGGCAGCGGGTGCCGGCCGAAGGCCGAGCCCTTGTGGCGGGCACAGCCCTCCAGGTCGAGACCGTGGCTCAGCCGCTGGATCAGTTCGGTCTTGGCGCAGCCGGTCAGCCCGCCGACCACCAGCAGCGGCTGCTCGGCGGCGGCGTCGATGCGCCGGCACAGCGCCTGGCGCATGGCCTTCCAGCCGCCGCGGATGCGCGGGCGCTCGATACCCGTCTCGGCCAGCCACTGCTGGGCGATCTGCGAGCGCAGCCCGCCGCGGAAGCAGTAGAGCAGCGCATCGGGATGCGCCTCGACCACGCGCCGCCAGGCGGCCACCCGCTCGCGGCGCAGACGCCCGCTGACCAGTTGCTCGCCCAGCGCGATCGCCGCATCCTGACCGTGGGTCTTATAGTGGATGCCGACCCGGTGGCGCTCCGCGTCGTCCATCAGCGGCAGGTTGATCGCGCCGGGCAGCGCGCCCTGGGCGAACTCCACCGGCGCGCGCACGTCGATCAGCACCCGCCCCTCGGCCAGCCAGCCCAGATCGGGCTCGACCGTCGGCAGGGTCATCGCCGGACCTCGATCAGTGCCTCACCCTCGGCCTTCAGGCACTCGCCGAACGGCGCGAGCGTGACCCCGTGGGCCCGGCCGATGCGTTCCACGTCGTCGGCATAGGCCGGGTCCACCGCCAGCAGCAGGCCGCCGGAGGTCTGCGGGTCGCACAGCCACTGCCAGTGGGCGTCGTCCATCGTCGGCAGGCTCGTGCCCAGCGCCTGGCGGTTGCGCGCGCTGCCACCGGGCACCGCGCCCTGGCGGCGGTACGACTCGGCCTCGGCCAGCCGCGGCAGGCGGCGGAAGTCGATGCGCGCCTTGACGCCACTGGCGCTGCACACCTCGCTGAGATGCCCGGCCAGGCCGAAGCCGGTGACGTCGGTCATGGCATGCACGCCGGCCACCTTGGCCAGATCGACGCCCATGTCGTTGGCCTTGAGCATGGTTTCCCGCGCCAGCCCCTGATGCCCGGGCTCGAGCAGGCCGCGCTTTTCCGCCGTGGTCAGCAGCCCCACGCCCAGCGGCTTGGTGAGATACAGCAGGTCCCCCGGCCGGGCACCCTTGTTGAGCTTGAGATGCTCGAGGTCGACCAGGCCGTTGACCGACAGCCCGAAGATCGGCTCCGGCGCGTCGATCGAATGCCCGCCGGCCAGCGCCAGCCCCAGCTCGCGACATACCGCCTGAGCGCCGGCCACCACGTCGCCGGCGACGTCGGCGCCGAGCTTGTCGAGCGGCCAGCCGAGGATACCCAGCGCCATCACCGGGCGCCCACCCATGGCGTAGACGTCGCTGATGGCGTTGGTGGCGGCGATGCGGCCGAAGTCGAAGGGATCATCGACGATCGGCATGAAGAAATCGGTGGTGGCGATCAGCCCGCGGCCGTCGCCCAGGTCGTACACCGCCGCGTCCTCGCGACCCTGATTGCCGACGATCAGCCGGGCGTTGCTGGCTCCCGGGCCCGCCTTGGCAAGGATGCCGTCGAGCACGTCGGGGGCGATCTTGCAGCCGCAGCCGGCTCCGTGGCTGTACTGGGTCAGGCGAATGGCGCTCATGCTGTTCTCCTCGTTCGAACCTGTGACAATTCTACGTCAAGCGCGTCGGCGGCGGGATGGCTACAGGGCTTCCAGGGCATCGGCCAGCTTGTCCACGGCGATCACCTCCATCCCCTCGGGCGACTGCCGCGGGGCGTTGCCGCGGGGCACGATGGCCCGGGTGAAGCCGTGCTTGGCGGCCTCGACGATGCGCTCCTGGCCGCTGGGCACCGGGCGAATCTCGCCGGACAGCCCGACCTCGCCGAATACCACCAGCTCGCGCGGCAGCGGGCGGTTCTGCAGGCTCGACACCACCGCCAGCAGCACCGCCAGGTCGGCGCTGGTCTCGAGCACCTTGACCCCGCCGACCACGTTGAGGAAGACGTCCTGATCGCCGGTGAACAGCCCGCCGTGGCGGTGCAGCACGGCCAGCAGCATGGCCAGCCGGTTGGGATCGAGCCCCACCGCGACACGGCGCGGATTGCCCAGCGCCGACTCGTCGAGCAGCGCCTGCACCTCGACCAGGATCGGCCGGGTGCCCTCCCAGACCACCATCACCAGGCTGCCGGCGGCCTGCTCCTCGCCCCGCGAGAGGAAGATCGCGCTGGGATTCTTGACCTCCTTGAGGCCCTGCTCGAGCATCGCGAACACACCCAGCTCATTGACCGCGCCGAAGCGGTTCTTCTGGCCGCGCAGGGTGCGAAAGCGCGAGTCGCTGCCGCCCTCGAGCAGCAGCGAGGCGTCGATCATGTGCTCGAGCACCTTGGGGCCGGCCAGCGAGCCGTCCTTGGTGACATGGCCCACCAGCAGCAGCACGGTGCTCGACTGCTTGGCGAAGCGCGTCAGCGCCGCCGCCGACTCGCGCACCTGGGCCACGCCGCCCGGCGCCGAGGAAATGTCCTCGAGGTGCATGGTCTGGATCGAGTCGATGATCAGCACGTCGGGCCGTTCGCGCTCGGCGACGCCGAGAATCGTCTCGATGCTGGTCTCGGCGAGCATCTTCAGCCCCTGGGTGGGCAGCTGAAGACGGTGGGCGCGCATCGCCACCTGCGACAGCGACTCCTCGCCGGTGACGTAGAGTACGCTGCGCTGCTGGGCCAACTTGCAGGCGGTCTGCAGCAGCAGGGTCGACTTGCCGGCGCCGGGGTGACCGCCCAGCAGCACCGCCGAGCCGGGCACCAGTCCGCCGCCCAGAACCCGGTCGAACTCGCCGAAGGTGGACGAGAAGCGCGGCACCTCGCTGAGATCGACGCTGCCCAGGTCGACCACCTCGCGGGACAGCGCCCCGGCATAGCCGCCGCGGCCGGACGCCCCGGCGGGACTCGCCGCCGCCCCCGGGCGCGCGGGCGCCAGGCGCACCTCGCTGAGCGTGTTCCACTCGCGGCAGCTCGAGCACTGCCCCTGCCACTTGGTGTATTCGGCACCGCACTCGGTGCACACGAAGGCGCTCTTCGCTCTGGCCATGACGACTCTTGATCAGCGGAATGGGCGGGAAACGGGCACGCAACGACAGGGGCGGCCCGCAGGCCGCCCCGTCATGCGCTACCAACCGGGTCTGAAACTCTTTTCACAATTCATCAGGCGGGAGTGGGCTTTCCCGGCTGCAAGGCTTCGCGAGGGCGCTGTAAACCCATCCTTGGGCGCTACCTTTGCCATCCATGGCAAAGGACCCTCGTTCCGCCTTGCCCCCGGCGCCCATCTCCGAAGGAAACTGGGAAAAGGGTGTTACTGACCGGTCTGGCTGCCCTGGCGCGTCAACCGCAGCGCCTCGCCGTTCTGGAAGCGGCGCTTCTGCGGGTCGATCAACTCCAGGGTGTCGGGGTTGAGCTTGAGGAAGTAGTAGACCTGCCCCTCGCCGTCCGGCGTCAGCTCGTAGACGGTGGCCTCGGGGTCGCTGTCGGTGCCGCTGAGCACGTCCCACTGCCCTTCGTAATGCTCGGTGGGCGGATTCTGCGGGTGCTCGCGATAGCTGGCATCCAGCTGGAAGGTGCGCTCGGCATCGCTGGCCTGCTCGTCACCCTTGAGCGCGACCGTGATGTCGATGCCCGCGCAGTTGCGGCACGGCAGCGTCCCCTCGTAGACGGCCGCCTGATCGGCTGTGGCCGGCGCGCCCGGCGCCGTGCCCTGCTGGGTACCGGTGGCACACCCCGCCAGCAGCGCCAGCATCGCGGAACCGGCCAGCAACGTCCTGATCTGCATGTGAGTCCTCCTAACCTGTGAGCGTGAGCCGCCGTGGCGACATCCTGCCCACAGGATAGCGGCAAGCCACGCGGCTGGACAGCCCCGTGGCCCCCGGGTCAGTCGAGCGTCGGGTAGTCGGTGTAGCCTTCGGCGCCGCCGCCGTAGAAGGTCGACGGGTCCGGCTCGTTGAGCGGCGCCTGACGGCGGAAGCGCTCGACGAGGTCGGGGTTGGCGATGTAGGGCCGGCCGAAGGCGGCCGCGTCCCCCAGACCGTCGGTGATCAGCGCCTCGGCCCGCTCGGCGGTGTAGTGGCCGCAGTAGATCAGCACGCCGTGGAAGCGCTCGCGCAGGTCGCGCCGGAAGGCATCGGTCAGCTGCGGGCCTTCGCCGGTCCAATCCGGCTCGTTGATGTGCAGATAGGCGATGCCGCGCCGCGAGAGCTGCTCGGCCAGATAGTGCATCATCGCTTCCGGCTCATCGTCGGACAGGCCGAAGATCTCGATGAACGGCGACAGGCGGATGCCCACCCGGTCGGCGCCCATCACCTCGCTGACCGCATCGACCACCTCGAGCACCAGCCGGGCACGATTGACCACGCTGCCGCCGTAGCGGTCGCTGCGCCGATTGGCGCCGGTGGCCAGGAACTGCTGCAGCAGGTAGGCGTTGGCGGCATGCACCTCGACCATGTCGAAGCCGGCGCGCTTGGCCCGCTTCGCGGCCTGGCGGTAATCGTCGATGAGCGCCGGGATCTCGTCGAGTTCCAGCGCCCGCGGCGTGCTCACCGGATAGCGTCCGGCGCTGCCGTCGGGGAACTCGGCGAAGCACTCGGCCCCTTCGCCGCGCAGGGCGCTCGGCGCCACCGGCTGCCGCCCCTCGGGCTGGACGATCTCGTGGGACACCCGGCCCACGTGCCAGAGCTGCAGCGCCATGCGCCCGCCGGCGTCGTGCACGGCCTTGACCACCTTGCGCCAGCCCGCCTCCTGGGCATCGGTGTAGATCCCCGGGGTATAGACGTAGCCCCGCGCGGTGGGCGAGATATTAGTGGCTTCGCTGATGATCAGTCCGGCGTCGGCGCGCTGGGCGTAGTACTCGGCCTGCAGGTCGCCGGGGATGCTGTCCGGGGTGCGGGCACGGGTCAGCGGCGCCATGATTACCCGGTTGGGCAGGGTCAGGCGGCCGACATCCAGGGGGGAAAGCAGTGTCTCGTGCGCCATGGTCTCTCCTTGGCCAGTCTCGTCATGAGTGGTGGAGGGAACATGGCGCTCGTTAGAGCCCTAATCAATGGCCGGCCATCATAGTTTTTTCCTATCCCGTGATCGGGTGGCACCATGAGGCCGGCCGGCGCCTTATGCCGCCAGCGGCTGGGTCGGGCCGAAGGTCTCGAAGCGACGCTTCGCCTCGGGCACGTCCAGCGCGGCCAGTTCGGCGTTGACGTGGCTCATGAAGCCCTGCGGACCGACGATGTAGCACAGGGTCTGCGGCCCCGGCAGGTAGCGGGCCAGCAGCGCGCGGTCGACGAAGCCGGCGTGATCCGGGGCGTCGTTCTCGCGCGGTGCCTCATAGAGGGTGACGGCCTTGAACTGCTGCGGATAGCGCGCCTCGAGGGCGGCCACTTCATCGGCGAAGGCATGCACGCTGCCGTCGCGGGCGGCGTGCAGGTAGGTGACCTGACGACCCTGCGCCAGCGCCTCATGGGCCAGCGACAGCATCGGGGTCTGGCCCACGCCGCCGCTGATCAGCATCACCGGCTCGGCCCCGGTTTCCAGCGTCAGGTCGCCCGACGGCGGCAGCAGCTCGAGCCGGGCGCCCTCGCTCATGGCCGCGTGGAAGTGCTGGCTGACCCGGCCACCCGGCTCGCGCTTGATCGACAGCCGGTAGGTCTTGCCGTTGGGCGGCGCGGACAGGCTGTAGTGGCGGTACACCGGCTCACCGTCGATGGTCAGCTTGACGCCGATGAACTGTCCCGGGCGGAAGTCGGCCACCTGGCCGCCATCCTCGGGCGCCAGCACGAAGGAGCGAATCTCGGCGCTCTCGTCGCGGGTCTCGGCCACGCGGAAGGCGCGGGCCCCCTGCCAGCCGCCGGGGCGCGAGGCGAACTCCTGATAGGCTTCCGCTTCCAGCTCGATCAGCAGGCCGGCCAGCTCCTCGTAGACGCCCTGCCAGGCGGCGGCGATCTCGGGCGTGACGGCATCACCCAGCACCTCGCCGATCGCGGCCATCAGGCACTCGCCGACGATCGGATACTGATCGGGGCGGATGCCCAGCGAAATGTGCTTGCCGACGACCAGCGACAGGGACGCCTTGGCCTGTTCACGATCGCCACGCAGCTGCACATAGCGCAGCACCGAGCCGGCCAGGGCCCGCGGCTGGCCGCCGCTAGCCTGGTGGGCGGCGTTGAACAGTGCCTTGACCTCCGGATAGCGCTCGAACATCAGCGGATAGAAGCGCGCGGTGATCGCCTCGAGGTTTTCGGCGACGACGGGGGCGGTGGCGGCAACCAGCTCTTCCTGTTGCGGGGTCAGCATGCGTGAAACTCCTGAACTGAGTGATGACGCCCTACCCTTCGCAAGGCACGTGCCAGCCCCCAGGCCCCGCGACAGCCTGCCGCAGTCTGCCTTGCAGGCCGCGTGCCAACGGCGCTGGCACGAGGTGATGGGCCGGGCGTCCGGCCTCCTGGGCCCCGCGCCCTTCGCACCACTGTACAAATGACAGACTTTTTGCTGTCATTCCGACAGAAACACCGCAAGGAGTGTCAGAATGACACGCTTCTATCAGGCGCTGCGGGCGCTGCTGACCCGGCTGGCCGACGGCGCTCCACCCGAGACCCTGCCCGACGGCTGGTCGGACCTGCTCGGCACCCTGGTGGGCGACTACCCGGCCGATGCCAGCACCCTGATGGTCGCCACCGATACGGGGCTACAGCCGGTGGCGGTGCTGGGCCTGCCCGCCGATGTGCGCGGCCGCCACTTCGTACTCGCCGACCATCCGCGCCTGGCCGCCATCGCCAGCCACGACGCGGTGTGCCGCTTCCCGCCCGACAGCCCCCTGCCCGACCCCTTCGACGGCCTGCTCGACGAAGCGCTGAGCACGGTGCACGACTGCCTGGGCGTGGCGCTGCGCGACGGCGAGCGGTTGCTCGGGGTGCTGACGCTGGATGCCCTCGAGGCCGGACGGCTCGAGACGCTCGACGACGAGGAGCTGCTGGCCAAGGCGCATCTGCTGGCTACCTGCCTGCGCCTGGCCAGCCAACTCAACCAGACCCGCTCGCGGCTCAGCGAGGCCCTCGACCAGGAGCGCCAGCCGCAGCCGGCCATGCACTGGAACAGCCCGGCCATGCGACGCCTCGACGAGACCATCGATCTGGTGGCGCCCACCGACATGTGCGTGCTGCTGCAGGGCGAGACGGGGGTCGGCAAGGAGCGCGTGGTACGCACCCTGCACGCCCGCTCGAACCGCCACCAGGGCCCGCTGGTCCAGGTCAACTGCGCCAGCCTGCCGGAGTCGCTGATCGAGAGCGAGCTGTTCGGCCACCGGCGCGGCGCCTTTTCCGGGGCGATTCAGGACCATCGCGGCCACTTCGCCATGGCCGACGGCGGCACGCTGATGCTCGACGAGATCGGGGAACTGCCGCTGGCCCTGCAGCCCAAGTTGCTGCGCGCCCTGCAGGAGGGCGAGATCCAGCCGCTGGGCAGCGAGCGCGTGCAGCGCGTGGATGTGCGGGTGATTGCCGTGACCAACCGCGACCTGGCCGCGGAGGCCGCCGCCGGGCGCTTTCGCGAGGACCTCTACCACCGGCTCAGCGCCTTCCCCCTCCAGGTGCCGCCGCTGCGCGAGCGCCGCGAGGATCTGCCGCTGCTGGCCGGTCACTTCCTCGCCGACAACCGGGTGCGCCTGGGCATCGGCAACCTGCGCCTGTCGGCCGACGCCGAGGCGGCACTGGCAGCCTGGCACTGGCCCGGCAACGTCCGTGAGCTGGAACACACCCTGGGGCGTGCCGCGCTGCGGGCACTGGGCGACAGCCTGGGCGAGGCCGGCGGCCGGGACCCCGACACCCGGCGTCAGGCCGTGGTGCGCATCACCCGCGCGCATCTCGACCTGCCCGACACGGCGGCACCGGCACCGGCCGCGCCAACAGCCGCCGAGCGGGTGCCGGCCGGCACGACCGACAGGCCCGACGAGCCACTGCGCCCGGCCACCGAGCGCTTCCAGCGGCGCTACATCGCCGCGGCCCTCGACGCCCACGACGGCAACTGGTCGGCCACCGCCCGCGCACTGGGTGTGGACGGCGGCAACCTGCACCGCCTGGCCCGGCGCCTGGGGCTCAAGTAATCCTTCTCTCCCTCGGGGGTCAGGCCCCCGGGCGTGCCGCCTCGTTGACGCGATCGGCCTGGCTCACCACGCGATTACGCCCCTGGCGCTTGGCCCGGTACATGGCCCGGTCGGCACGGGCGACCAGCGACTTGCGATCATCCCCCGGCCGCCACGCCGCCACCCCCAGGCTGACGGTCACGTGCTCCGGGTAGCCGTCGATCTCGAGCCCGGCGATCAGCGCCCGCAGCCGTTCCGCCAGCCGGCAGGCCTCGCCCAGCGAGGTGCTCGAGGCCACGATCACGAACTCCTCGCCGCCCCAGCGCCCCAGGTAGTCGCAGCCGCGCAGGGCGCCGCTGACGGCCTCGGTGAGCGCGATCAACACCCGGTCGCCCGCCTCGTGCCCGTGGACATCGTTGACCTGCTTGAAGTGATCGACATCGAACAGCAGCAGCGCGCAATCGCGGGCATAGCGCTGTGCGGCACTCAGCTCGGCGTCGATGGTCTGCTCGATGCGGTAGCGGTTGTAGGCGCCGGTCAGCGGATCGCGCAGCGCCAGCCGCTCGAGCCGCCGGTTGGCCTCGGCCAGGGCGGCCTTCTCCTGGCGCAGCTCACGGTTGAGGCCGGCGATCTCGTGGGCCGAGGCGACGATCGCCAGCACCTCAGCCAGGTCCATGGCGGCCAGCCGCTCGATGCGTTCCCAGACATCGCTGCTGTCCAGCACCGCCCGCTGCCAGGCGGCCAGCGCGGCATGCATGGCCGGGTAGGCCGAGGGGCTGGCGGCGGGCCGGGCGCTGCCCGGCATGCCCGACCAGCAGTGGCTGTCATCCTGGGCGGCGCGGAACAGCATCAGCCAGTCGCGCCCGCTCTCGGTGGGCAGGGGAATCGCCAGCAGGCCGCAGGCCGGGGCCAGCGGCAGACCCGCGGTCATGGGATGATCGGCCAGGCTGTGGGTGTGCCAGGGGCCGGCGTGGTGATGCTCGCCGGCCAGCCGCTCGGCGAGGGTGTCGATCAGCGCCGCCGACGGCACCGTGCCGAGGGTGGCCAGTTCGCGGCCGTGAATCAGCACCGCCCCGGCGGCACGGAACAGCCCCAGCCATTCGCGGCCGTGGGCCTCCAGCAGAGCATGGGGCGACTGCGGCTGTCCGCGCTGTTCGGAAAGCAGGTCACGGCTGTCGCGCACCCGTTGCAGGAAGCCCGCCTCGACCCGCGCCTTGAGCAGGAACAGGCGCTGGGTGGCCATCTGCACCAGCGTATGGGTGGCGTCACGCCGCGTCGGGCTCAGCGACACGGCGGTATCGCTGTGGCACACCAGCATGCCCCAGACACCGGCATCACCGGGCATGCTCACCGTCAGCAGCGAGGTGACATCGATGGCATCGAGAAAGCGCCGCAAGGCGGTCGAGGGGGCCCGCAGCGGGCTGGCCTGGGGCTCGAGGCGACCGCCCTGCAGGGGGTCGCGCTGCGGCGTCAGCGATACCGCAGGCGCGGCCGCGTCGGGCAGATAGTAGACCGGGAAATCGCCATCGCAGCCCTGCAGGTGCGGCGGCAGGGCGTCGGCCGCGAAGCGTTGTCCCAGCAGCGACGGGCAGGCCGCATGACGCGACTCGGCCACCGCGGCGGCGTGCCCCAGGCCATCGAAGCCGTAGACCACCACCCGCGGATAGCCGGTCATGTCACGCACGCCGGCCACCAGCACCTCCAGCAGGGCGTCGGGGTGGCTGGCACCGGCGACGCGGGTCAGCCACTGGTTGACCGCACCCAGCAGCCGCCGCCGGCCGCTGCCCGTCAGCGGTTCCAGCTCCAGCATCACCCGCTCGCCGTAGCGGTGCGCCATCAGCTGCAGGCGCTGGTTGCGACCGCCGACCCAGCGGCTGAAGGTCAGCGGCGCCGTCAGTCGGGTCGCGCCCTGCAGCTCGAGGCGCAGGCGGTGGGTCAGGCGGGCGCCGATCACCTGCTCCAGCGGCCTGTCCACCGCCTCGTCGGGTATCCTGCCCAGCAGCCCGGCGAGATTGCGGCTGGCCTGCAGGACGTACCGCGCCTCGGCATCGGCCACCAGCAGGCCGCCGTAGGACTGGATCGTCAGGCCCGCGTCGGCGTCGGTGGACATCGGCTCGGGAAGGGGAGTGCTCGTTGATTGCATCGGGACATGCCTCCATGTCCGGGCTCCGGCGAGCACCGAACCGGTCAGGACCGTCACTGGGCAGGAGTGCGGGCCGGGAGTGCGGCGCGAGGCGCCGCGAAGGATGGCCACAGCCTCGACAGATCCGCCACCGAGTCAATGCCACCATGGTTCAAGAGGCCCGGGCCGGCCCCGCCATCAAAACGGCCCCGCCGAGGCGGGGCCGAAACGAGGAGCAAGGCGCGGCAACCGCCACGCCTCAGAACGGGATCTCGTCGTCGAAGTCATCGAAGCCGCCGGGCTGCGGTGCGCCGTAGTTGCCGCCGCCCTGCTGACCGCCCTGGGCCGGCTGCTGGGGCGGGCGCTGCTGGGGCGCATTGTTGCCCTGGCCGCCCTGCTGTCCGTAATTGCCGCCCTGCTGGCCGTAACCGCCCTGCTGGGCGCCGAAATTACCCGGCTGCTGCTGCGGGGCGAAGTCGCCACCGCCACGCGAGTCGAGCATCTGCATGTCGTTGCAGACGATCTCGGTGGAGTAGCGGTCCTGGCCGTTCTGGTCCTGCCACTTGCGGGTCTGCAGCCGCCCCTCGATATACACCTTGCCGCCCTTCTTCAGGTACTGCTGGGCGATCTCGGCGAGCTTGTTGAACAGCACCACGCGGTGCCACTCGGTCCGCTCCTGGCGCTGACCGCTCTGGCGATCCATCCAGGTGTCGGTCGTCGCCACGTTGAGGTTGGCCACCGCCGTTCCCGACGGCGTAAAGCGCACTTCAGGGTCCTGACCCAGATTGCCGATCAGGATGACCTTGTTCACACCACGGGCCATGTTTGACTCCTTGCTGTTGGACGGGCGCTCAGGCGCCCGATGAATCGTCTCGGGTACCGGCCACACGGGCCAGTGCGTCAGTATCCAGGCGCTGCCGGTCGACCTTGAGATAGGCGACCCGCTCGTCGGGCACCACCATCACGTCCTCGACCCCGGCCACCTCGGCGAACTTGGCCATCAGGGTGTCCAGGGGATCGGGATGGTCGTCGAGCGCCACGATCTCGCTGGACAGATGGCGCGGCGCGGGCATCTTCCAGATCACCGCCAGCCACACGGCCCCCAGCAGGGCGGCCCCGAGGAATACCGCATCATAGCCGAAATGCGACGACAGGGCGCCGCCCAGCACGCCGCCGAGGAAGGCGCCGAGGAACTGGCTGGTCGAGTACACGCCCATGGCAGTGCCCTTGGCACCGGCCGGGGCCAGCTTGCTGATCATCGACGGCAGGGTGGCCTCGAGCAGGTTGAAGACCACGAAGAAGGCCCACAGCAGGCCCAGCAGCGCCCAGCGCTGGTGGCCGAGCTCGCCCAGCGCCAGCAGGATCAGGGTCATCCCGGCCACCGCGCCGACGAAGGTGGCCTTCATGCGCCGCTTCTTCTCGGCGATGATCACCAGCGGCACCATGCAGACGAAGGCCAGGCCCATCACCGCCAGGTAGAACCAGCCCTGATGCGAGGCCTGGATGCCCACGTCGACCAGCCGGAACGGCACGGCGACGAAGGCGGCGGTGAGGATCAGGTGCAGGGAGAAGATCGAGAAGTCCAGGCGCAGCAGGCTGGCGCTGGACAGGGTGCTGCGCAGCTGGTCGCGGTCGAGCCCCACGTCGCGGTGGCGGACCAGCCGCGGCGCGGCGGGCACGAGCTTCCACAGCACCAGCAGGCTGACCAGGGCGAGCAGCGCGGTCAGCCAGAACACGCTGGTCAGACCGAAGTGGGCGGCGACCAGGGGGCCGACGACCATGGCGATGGCGAAGGCCACGCCGATCGACAACCCGATGGTGGCCATCGCCGCGGTACGCACTTCCTCGCGGGTCTGGTCGGCGAGCAGCGCCATGATCGCGCCGGCCACCGCGCCACTGCCCTGCAGGCAGCGTCCGAGGATGATCTGATAGATGGTGTCGGCCTCGGCGGCGATCACGCTGCCCAGCATGAACAGCAGCAGGCCGCCGGCGATCACCGCCTTGCGGCCGACCCGGTCGGACAGCAGGCCGAAGGGGATCTGCAGCACGGCCTGGGTCAGGCCGTAGGCGCCCAGCGCCACGCCAACCAGCAGCGGGGTGGCGCCGCTCAGATCATTGGCGTAGAGCGCCAGCACCGGCAGCACCATGAAGAGTCCGAGCATGCGCGTGGCATAGAGGCCGGCCAGGCCGGTGATGGCACGGCGCTCGGTCGTGAGTAGTCGAGCAGTCATTGGCAGGTTCGCAGTCTGGGTGAACGGGATGGGGGAACAGCTTGCGAGCGCGGGGGCCGCCTCGTGACGACGGCGACACCCGACCCGGCCATTCTACCGGTTCCGACCAGAGGGGGGAAAGCGCCGCTCCCTGACCAGAGGCAATCCTGATTGGCTATGGCAAGGGGGGCCGGGGACGGGTCGAAGAGGGGGGCCTGTTCCATGACCGGACAACCCAGGTTGTTAGAGCCCCGGCCGGCCAGCGCGTATACTGGTCCCTTTGCGCTGCGCACGAGGTGGCAATGGACAGGATCCAGGTCAGGGGAGCCCGCACCCACAACCTCCAGAACATCGACGTCGAGCTGCCGCGCGACCGGTTGATCGTGGTCACCGGGCTGTCGGGGTCCGGCAAGTCCTCGCTGGCCTTCGACACCCTCTACGCCGAGGGCCAGCGACGCTACGTCGAGTCGCTGTCCACCTATGCCCGGCAGTTCCTGTCGATGATGGAGAAGCCCGACGTCGATCACATCGAGGGGCTGTCGCCGGCGATCTCCATCGAGCAGAAGTCCACCTCGCACAACCCGCGCTCGACCGTGGGCACCATCACCGAGATCTACGACTACCTGCGCCTGCTGTTCGCCCGCGCCGGCACGCCGCGCTGCCCCGAGCACGGCAACGACCTCGAGGCCCAGACCGTCTCGCAGATGGTCGACCAGGTGCTGGCGCTGCCCGAGGGCAGCCGGCTGATGCTGCTGGCCCCGGTCGTCAAGGGCCGCAAGGGCGAGCACCAGCAGCTGATCAGCGAGCTGCGCGCCCAGGGCTTCGTGCGGGTGATGGTCGACGGCCAGGTCTGCGAGTTCGACGAGATTCCGCCGCTCGACAAGAACAAGAAGCACGACATCAGCGTGGTGGTGGATCGCGTCAAGGTGCGCGACGATCTCCAGCAGCGCCTCGCCGAGTCGTTCGAGACCGCGCTGAACCTGTCCGACGGCATCGCCATCGTCCACTTCATGGACGGCGAGCGCGAGGACCTCACCTTCTCGGCTCGCTTCGCCTGCCCGGTGTGCGGCTACTCGATCGCCGAGCTCGAGCCGCGGATGTTCTCGTTCAACAACCCGGCCGGCGCCTGCCCGACCTGCGACGGCCTGGGCAGCCAGCAGTACTTCGACCCGGACAAGCTGATCAGCCACCCCGAGCTGTCGCTGGCCGAGGGCGTGATCAAGGGCTGGGACCGGCGCAGCGTCTACTACTTCAACCAGCTGCAGGCGGTCGCCCGCCACTATCGTTTCGAGCTCGAGACGCCGTGGAGCGAGCTGGCCCGCCACGAGCGCGACATCGTTCTCAACGGCAGCGGCCACGACGCCATCGCCTTCTCCTACGTCAACGACCGCGGCCGCAAGGTGACCCGCGAGCATCCCTTCGAGGGGGTGCTGCCCAACATGCAGCGGCGCTACCGCGAGACCGACTCGAGCATGGTCCGCGAGGACCTCGCCAGGTACCTGGCGGTCCAGCCCTGCCCGAGCTGCCACGGCACCCGCCTGCGGCGCGAGTCGCGCCACGTCTACATCGACGAGCACAGCCTGCCGGATCTCGTGCGCCTGCCGATCGGCGAGGCTCGGGCGTACTTCCAGGCGCTGGAGCTGCCCGGGCGCAAGGGCGAGATCGCCGCCAAGATCGTCCGCGAGATCCATGCCCGGCTGGAGTTTCTGGTCAACGTCGGCCTCGACTACCTCAACCTGGAGCGCAGCGCCGACACCCTCTCCGGCGGCGAGGCCCAGCGCATCCGCCTGGCCAGCCAGATCGGCGCCGGCCTGGTGGGGGTGATGTACATCCTCGACGAACCGTCGATCGGCCTGCACCAGCGCGACAACGATCGCCTGCTCAAGACCCTCGAGCACCTGCGCGACCTGGGCAACACGGTGATCGTCGTCGAGCACGACGAGGACGCCATCCGCGCCGCCGATCACGTGCTCGACATCGGCCCCGGCGCCGGGGTGCACGGCGGGCGCATCGTCGCCCAGGGCACCCCGGCCGAGGTCGAGGCCAGCGACGCCTCGCTGACCGGGCAGTACCTGGCCGGCACGCGCCGCATCGAGGTGCCGCCGTATCGCATTCCCGGCAATCCCGAGAAGCTCGTGCGGCTCACCGGCGCGCGCGGCAACAACCTCCAGGACGTCACCCTCGAGCTGCCGCTGGGGCTGTTCGTCTGCGTCACCGGGGTCTCGGGGTCCGGCAAGTCGACGCTGATCAACTCGACGCTGATGCCGATCGCCGCCCGCGAGCTCAACCGGGCCTCGACCCTGACGCCGGCGGCGCATACCGCCATCGAGGGGCTCGACCAGCTCGACAAGGTCATCGACATCGACCAGAGCCCGATCGGTCGCACGCCACGCTCCAACCCGGCCACCTACACCGGCATCTTCACGCCGATCCGCGAGCTGTTCGCCGGCACCCAGGAGGCCCGCGCCCGCGGCTACAAGCCGGGCCGCTTCTCCTTCAACGTCAAGGGCGGGCGCTGCGAGGCGTGCCAGGGCGAGGGCATGATCAAGGTCGAGATGCACTTCCTGCCCGACATCTACGTGCCCTGCGACGTCTGCAAGGGCAAGCGCTACAACCGCGAGACGCTGGAGATCACCTACAAGGGCCGGAACATCCACGAGGTGCTGGAGATGACCGTCGAGGAGGCGCTGGACTTCTTCTCGCCGGTGCCGGCGATCGCCCGGCGCCTGCAGACGCTGATGGACGTGGGCCTGTCCTACGTGCGCCTGGGCCAGAGCGCCACCACGCTCTCCGGCGGCGAGGCGCAGCGCGTCAAGCTGGCCCGCGAGCTGGCCAAGCGCGACACCGGCAAGACGCTCTACATCCTCGACGAGCCCACCACCGGGCTGCACTTCGAGGACATCCGCCAGCTGCTGACGGTGCTGCACCGCCTGCGCGACCACGGCAACACCATCGTGGTCATCGAGCACAACCTCGACGTGATCAAGACCGCGGACTGGCTGATCGACCTGGGCCCCGAGGGCGGCTCCGGCGGCGGACGGATCATCGCCGAGGGCACCCCGGAGCACGTGGCGACGCTCGAGCACTCGCACACCGGGCGCTTCCTCAAGCCGTTGCTGGAGAAGCAGTCGGCGAGCCGCGAACCTCGGGCCACCAGCGCCGCGGAGACCTGACCCGGGCTCGAAAGCTCGGCTTCCAGCCTCAGGCGCGAAGTCGAGCCCTTCCCGCTTTCCGTTCATAAAAAAAGCCGGCCCCCGAGGGGGCCGGCTTGCGGCGTCGCCGATGGCCGGGAAGCCTGGCGGAGGATCACTCCTCGCCGGCAGCTTCCTCGACGGCCGGCCGATCGACCAGCTCGACGTAGGCCATGGGGGCGTTGTCGCCGGCGCGGAAACCGCACTTCAGCACACGGACGTAGCCGCCCGGGCGATTGGCGTAACGCGGACCCAGCTCGTTGAAGAGCTTGCCGACCGCTTCCTTGGAGCGGGTGCGGCTGAAGGCCAGACGACGGTTGGCGACGCTGTCCTGCTTGGCCAGGGTGATCAGCGGCTCGATATGACGACGCAGCTCCTTGGCCTTGGGCAGGGTTGTCTTGATCACCTCATGCTCGACCAGCGACACGCTCATGTTCTTGAACATGGCCTGGCGGTGCGAGCTGTTGCGGTTCAGATGACGACCACTCTTACGATGACGCATGGTTTTGTTCCTTAACTGGGACTCGAGTCGACGCTCACGCGGAGGCCTTGTCGTCCTTGAGGCTGGCCGGCGGCCAGTTCTCAAGCCGCATGCCCAAGGAGAGACCGCGCGCTGCCAGGACGTCCTTGATTTCGTTCAGGGACTTCTTGCCGAGGTTCGGCGTCTTCAGCAGCTCCACCTCGGTGCGCTGGATCAGATCGCCAATGTAGTAGATGTTCTCGGCCTTCAGGCAGTTGGCGCTGCGTACGGTCAACTCGAGATCGTCTACGGGGCGCAGCAGGATGGGATCGATGTGATCCTCTTCCTCCTCGACTTCCTGTTCCTTGTCGGCTTCCAGGTCGACGAACGCGCCCAGCTGCTCCTGCAGGATGGTCGCGCTGCGACGGATCGCCTCTTCCGGATCCAGGGTACCGTCGGTTTCCAGGTTGATGACCAGCTTGTCGAGGTCGGTGCGCTGTTCGACACGCGCGGCCTCGACGGCATAGGAAACGCGACGCACGGGGCTGAAGGTCGCATCCAGCTGCAGGCGACCGATGGCCCGGGATTCGTCATCCGCGCTGGCACGAGTATCCGCCGGCTCATAGCCACGCCCGCGGGCGATCTTGAGCTGCATCTTCAGCTCGGCGCCCTCGTTGACGTGAGCGATTACGTGCTCGGGATTGACGATCTCGACATCGTGATCCGTGGCGATGTCACCGGCAGTCACGACGCACGGCCCCTGCTTGTTCAGCGAGAGTACGGCCTCGTCGCGGCTGTGCATCTTGATCGCCACGTCCTTGAGGTTCAGGAGGATTTCGATGACATCTTCCTGGACCCCCTCGATCGCGCTGTACTCGTGGTCGACACCGGCGATTTCCGCCTCCACCACGGCGCAGCCGGGCATGGAAGACAGCAGGATGCGACGCAGAGCATTCCCCAGGGTGTGACCGAAGCCGCGCTCGAACGGCTCGAGCACGATCTTCGCGTGGTGCGCGCTGATCTCTTCGACCTTGATGTCGCGAGGACGGAGAAACTCTGTCACTGAACGCTGCATATGAACACCTTTTCAGGCTGCCAAACGGATACTCGGTACTCTGCACCGGGCCCGCCCGAGGGCAGGCCCGGCATCACGCGGTGGCGATGCTTACTTCGAGTACAGCTCGACAATCAGGTTTTCGTTGATGTCGGCAGACAGGTCGCCGCGTTCCGGGACAGCCTTGAAAGTGCCTTCCATCTTCTTCGAGTCGACATCGACCCAGCCGATGTCGCCGCGCTGGCCGGCCAGCTGCAGGGCGCTCTGGATGCGCACCTGGTTCTTGGCCTTCTCGCGCACGGAGACGACATCACCGGGGCGAACCTGATAGGAAGCCACGTTGACGGTCTTGCCGTTGACGGCGATCGCCTTGTGGCTGACCAGCTGACGCGCTTCGGCACGTGTCGAGCCGAAGCCCATGCGGTAGACGACGTTGTCCAGTCGGGATTCGAGCAACTGCAGCAGCAACTCGCCGGTCGCGCCCTTCAGGCGGGCCGCTTCCTTGTAGTAGTTGCGGAACTGCTTCTCGAGTACGCCGTACATGCGACGTACTTTCTGCTTCTCGCGAAGCTGCAAGCCGTAGTCGGAAAGACGCTGACGGCGCTGGCCGTGCACACCCGGAATCTGCTCGGATTTGCACTTCTTCTCGAAGGGAGTGACACCGCTCTTGAGGAAGAGGTCGGTGCCTTCACGACGAGACAGTTTGCACTTCGGTCCAATATAACGAGCCATGAGTCTGTCTCCTTAAACGCGGCGTTTCTTCGGCGGACGGCAGCCGTTGTGGGGAACGGGCGTCGCGTCGGTGATGCTTTGCACGCGGAAACCGGCGGCATTCAGTGCGCGCACGGCGGACTCACGGCCCGGACCGGGGCCTTTGACCAGCACGTCGACGTTCTTTACACCATACTCGGCTGCAGCGGTCGCTGCACGTTCGCTTGCCACTTGAGCAGCGAACGGGGTGCTCTTGCGAGAACCACGAAAACCCGAACCACCGGCAGTTGCCCAGGAAAGGGCATTGCCCTGGCGGTCTGTGATCGTCACGATCGTGTTGTTAAAGGAGGCATGGATGTGGGCAACCGCATCCACTACCTGCTTTTTCACCTTTTTACGGTTACTACGCGGGTTAGCCATGTTGATGTTTCCTGTCTAAACGCCAGAACGTACGTGATTATTTGCGAATCGGTTTGCGCGGGCCCTTGCGGGTACGCGCATTGGTCTTGGTGCGCTGGCCGCGCAACGGAAGACCACGACGATGGCGCAGACCACGATAGCAACCCAGGTCCATGAGACGCTTGATGTTCAGCGTCGTGTCACGGCGAAGGTCGCCTTCAACGGTGTATTTGCCGACTTCAGTACGCAGGGCATCCACCTGTTCGGCGGACAGCTCCTGAATCTTGGTGGTCGGCGCAATACCGACCGCAGCACAGATGTCCTGTGCACGAGTGCGGCCAATCCCGAAGATATAGGTCAGCGAGATCGCCGCATGCTTGTTGTCCGGGATATTGACGCCTGCAATACGGGCCATCAGCTTTCTCCGAAATTTGAGCGGCTTGCTCGATTGGTCATCTACAAAGGGCGCAACAGCTTACACCTTTGTCCCTCCCGGGACAAGGGCGTAAGCCGGCGCCCGCATTGAAACAGCGGCAGATCAGCCCTGGCGCTGCTTGTGCCGCGGCTCGGTGCAGATGACGCGAACCGCGCCATTACGCCGAATGATCTTGCAGTTGCGGCACATTTTCTTGACGGAAGCTCGAACTTTCATCGTTCTCTCCATTACGCGGCAGGCGCGATGCTCAGCGCATCAGGCCGCCGCTTCCGTAGCCTTTCAGGTTGGACTTCTTCATCACCGACTCGTACTGGTGCGACATCAGATGCGACTGAACCTGCGCCATGAAGTCCATGATGACCACGACCACGATCAGCAACGAGGTTCCGCCGAAGAAGAACGGAACGTTCCATGCGATGATCAGGAACTGGGGCATCAGGGAAACGGCGGTGATGTAGAGGGCACCGAACAGCGTCAGGCGCGTCATCACCTTGTCGACGTAGCGAGCGGTCTGCTCACCGGGACGGATACCCGGCAGGAACGCACCAGACTTCTTGAGGTTGTCGGCCACGTCCTTGGGATTGAAGACCAGCGCCGTGTAAAAGAAGCAGAAGAATACCACTGCCGCGGCGAAAAGCAAGATGTACAGCGGCTGCCCCGGCCCCAGGGACTGGGAGATGGCCTGCAGCCATTCGAAGCCCTTGGCCGATCCCAGCCACTGGCCGATCGACGCGGGGAACAGCAGGATGCTCGAGGCGAAGATCGCCGGAATGACCCCGGCCATGTTGACCTTGAGCGGCAGGTAGCTGCTCTGCCCAGCATACATCTTGTTGCCGACCTGGCGACGCGGGTAGTTCACCGTGATGCGGCGCTGGCCGCGCTCGATGAACACCACGAACGCCACGGTGGCGATTGCCAGCACGGAAAGCGCCAGCAGCGGCAGGACATTCCACGCGCCATCGTTGCGCGCCAGTTCGAAGGACTGACCGATCGCCCCGGGAAGCCCGGCGACGATCCCCGCGAAGATGATCAGCGAGATGCCGTTGCCGATCCCCTTCTCGGTAATCTGCTCGCCCAGCCACATCAAGAACACCGCACCGGCGACGAACGAGACGATCGCGGTGAAGTAGAAGCTGAAGTCGCTGGTATAGGTCACGCCCTGTCCGACCAGACCGACTGCCATGCCGGTCGCCTGGATCAAGGCCAGTACCACGGTGCCGTAGCGGGTGTACTGGCTGATCTTGCGCCGGCCGGCCTCACCTTCCTTCTTCAGCTGCTCGAGCTGGGGCGAGACCGCCGTCAGAAGCTGCATGATGATCGACGCGGAGATGTAGGGCATGATCCCCAGCGCCAGGATACTCATGCGTGACAGTGCACCCCCGGAGAACATGTTGAACATGCCCAGGATGGTGCCCTGATTTTCCCTGAACAAGGCAGCGAGCTGGTCAGGATCGATACCGGGAACGGGAATGTGGGAACCGATGCGGTACACCACGATGGCGATGAACACGAAGCGCAGACGCGCCCAGAGTTCACTCAAGCCGCCCCCCGTTGCCGGCATGTTTCCTGACTTAGCCATTTAGTCCTCGACCTTGCCGCCGGCGGCCTCGATCGCGGCACGGGCACCCTTGGTGACCTTGAGTCCGCGCACGGTGACCGCCTTGTTCAGTTCGCCGGAAAGGATGACCTTCGCGAAGCGCGTGGCATCCTTGAGCACGTTGGCCTTCTTCAGCGTCTCCAGGTCGGCGACATCGCCCTCGACCCGTGCCAGCTCGTCCAGGCGCACCTCTTCGGAAACCATCGATTTCGCGGAGGTGAAGCCGAACTTCGGCAGACGACGCTGCAGCGGCATCTGGCCGCCCTCGAAACCGGGCTTGACGCCGCCGCCGGTACGAGACTTCTGGCCCTTGTGGCCGCGGCCGCCGGTCTTGCCCAGACCGGAGCCGATGCCACGGCCGACACGCTTCTCGGCGTGCTTGGAGCCCGGTGCCGGGCTCAGGCTATTGAGTTTCATGGATTACTCTCCCTCAACACGCACAAGGTAGTTAACCTTGTTGACCATACCGCGTACGGCAGGGGTGTCTTCCAACTCGACGGTGTGACCGATGCGGCGCAGCCCAAGACCGCGCATGGTGGCCTTGTGCTTTTCCAGAACGCCGATGGTGCTGCGAACCTGGGTAACCTTGATCTTCGCTGCCATGTTGCCTTACCCCGCGATCTCTTCGACGGACAGACCGCGCTTTGCAGCGATGTCTTCCGGCGCTTGCATGGAGGCCAGGCCGTTGATGGTCGCGCGGACCACGTTCACCGGATTGGTGGAGCCGTAGCACTTGGCCAGGACGTCGTGGACACCGGCCAGCTCGAGCACGGAGCGCATGGCGCCGCCGGCGATGATCCCGGTACCTTCGGAAGCCGGCTGCATGTAGACCTTGGAGGCGCCGTGACGGGCCTTCACCGGGTACTGCAGCGTGCTGCCGCGCAGGCTGACCTTGACCATGTTGCGGCGGGCCTGGTCCATCGCCTTCTGGATCGCGACCGGCACCTCGCGGGCCTTGCCGCGACCGAAACCGACGCGACCGTTGCCGTCACCGACGACGGTCAGTGCGGTGAAACCGAAGATGCGGCCGCCCTTGACCACCTTGGCGACACGGTTGACCTGCACCAGCTTTTCCTGCAGGTCGCCGCCTTTCTGTTCGATATTCGCCATCGTAAAACCCTTTAGAATTCCAGGCCGCCTTCACGTGCGGCATCGGCCAGGGCCTTGACGCGACCGTGATACTTGAAACCGGCACGGTCGAAGGCTACCTGGGTGATACCCGCTTCCTTGGCGCGTTCGGCAATCATCGCACCAACCTTGGCGGCGGCGTCAGTGTTGCCGGTACCGCCCTCGCGCAGGCTCTTGTCGAGCGTGGAGGCGCTGGCCAGGACCTGGCCGCCGTCTGGCGAGATGATCTGCGCGTAGATGTGGCGCGGCGTACGGTTGACGCACAGGCGATACACGCCCAGCTCGCGGATCTTGGCGCGAGCGCGGCGGGCACGACGGAGACGAGATTCTTTCTTCGCGTTCATAACCCTGCCTTACTTCTTCTTGGCTTCTTTGCGGCGGACCTGTTCGTCGCCGTACCGGATACCCTTGCCCTTGTAGGGTTCGGGCGGACGGAAGGCGCGAATTTCCGCTGCCACCTGGCCGAGACGCTGCTTGTCCGCGCTCTTGAGCACGATGGTGGTGTTCTTGGGCGTTTCCGCCGTGACACCCTCGGGCAGCGCGTATTCGACCGGATGAGAGAAGCCGAGTGTCAGGTTGAGCGTCTTGCCACTTGCCTGGGCACGATAGCCGACGCCATTGATCTCGAGGGTCCGGGAGAACCCTTCGGACACACCGGTGACCATGTTCTGGACCAGTGCGCGGGTGGTGCCTGCCATCGCCCAGCTCTTGGCCGACTCGCTCGGCGCAAAGGTCAGCTGGCCTTCTTCCTGGCCGATCACCACATCGGGGTGAACGGTCATGGACAGCGTGCCCTGACCGCCCTTGACGGTCAGCTGGTCGCCGTCGAGCTTGAACTCGACGCCGCTCGGCAGTTTAACCGGATATTTGGCTACGCGGGACATTCGTCACTCCTAGAATACGGTGCAGATGACTTCACCGCCGACACCGGCCTGCCGCGCCGCACGATCGGTCATCACGCCCCTGGAGGTGGAAACGATCGCGACGCCCAGGCCATCAGCGACCTTCGGCAGCTCGTCCTTGCCCTTGTAGCTGCGCAGGGACGGCTTGGAGGCGCGCTGGATGTGTTCGATGACCGGCTTGCCCTCGAAGTACTTGAGGACCACGGACAGTTCCGGCTTGGCGCTTTCGGCCACGGTGTAGTCGGTGATGTAACCCTCTTCCTTCAATACGCGGGCCACCTCGACCTTGAGCTTGGAGGACGGCATGGAAACCGCCTCCTTGGTGGCCATCTGCGCATTGCGGATACGGGTGAACATATCCGCCAGCGTATCTTGCATGCTCATTACGTTGCGCTCCTGATGATTCTACGTGGCGTTACCAGCTGGACTTCTTGAGTCCGGGTACGTCGCCACGCATGGCGGCTTCACGCAGCTTGTTGCGGCCGAGGCCGAACTTGTTGTAGTAGCCGTGCGGACGGCCAGTGATCCGGCAGCGGTTGCGCTGACGGACCGGACTGGAGTCGCGCGGCAACGACTGCAGCTTCAGCTGGGCGTCGAAGCGCTCTTCATCGGAAGCGTTGACGTCATAGATGACGGCCTTGAGCTCGGCACGCTTGGCGGCGTACTTGTCGGCCAGCTTCGCGCGCTTGAGCTCACGCTCTACCATGCTTTTCTTTGCCATGATCCCACCCTTATTTCTTGAACGGGAAGTTCAGCGCGCTCAGCAGCGCACGGCCTTCTTCATCGCTGTTGGCAGTGGTGGTGATGGTGACATCGAGACCACGAATCCGGTCGATCTTATCATATTCGATCTCCGGGAAGATGATCTGCTCACGCACCCCCATGGAGTAGTTGCCACGGCCGTCGAAGGACTTCGGGTTCAGGCCCCGGAAGTCGCGAACGCGCGGAATCGCCACGTTCACCAGACGGTCGAGGAAATCCCACATGCGCTCGCGACGCAGAGTGACCTTGATGCCGATCGGCCAGCCCTCACGGACCTTGAAGCCTGCGATGGACTTGCGTGCCTTGGTCACCATCGGCTTCTGACCGGAGAGCTTCTCCAGGTCGCCGATGGCGTTGTCGATCAGCTTCTTGTCGCTGGTCGCATCGCCGATACCCATGTTCAGGGTCACTTTGGTGATCCGCGGCACCTGCATCACGTTGGCATAGCTGAACTGCTCCTGCAGTTTAGCCATCACCTCGTTCTGATAACGTTCTTTCAAGTTCGCCATTTTGCTATCCGACTCGCGTTAGGCGTCGATCTGCTTTTGCGTCGACTTGTAGATACGTACCTTGGTACCGTCTTCCTGAACCTGGAAGCCGACGCGATCCGCTTTGCCGGTCTCCGCGTTGAAGATGGCCACGTTGGACGCGTGAATCGGAGCCTCGCGCTCGACGATACCCCCCTGGTTGCCCAGCATGGGGTTGGGCTTGGTGTGACGCTTGATCATGTTCACACCAGAGACGACGTAACGGCCGTCCTTGAGGACACGCTTGATGGTGCCCCGCTTGCCCTTGTCCTTGCCGGCGATGACGACCACTTCATCGTCACGTTTGATCTTTTGCATATCCGCCTCGCTCCTTACAGCACTTCGGGCGCCAAGGAAATGATCTTCATGAACTTCTCGGTGCGGAGCTCACGAGTGACCGGCCCGAAGATACGGGTGCCGACCGGCTGTTCGTTGGTGTTGTTCAACAGAACCGCCGCATTTCCGTCGAAGCGGATCAGCGAACCGTCGTTACGACGGACGCCACTGCGGGTGCGAACCACAACCGCCTTCATGACCTGGCCCTTCTTGACCTTGCCACGGGGGATGGCTTCCTTCACCGTTACCTTGATGATGTCACCCACGCGGGCGTAGCGGCGATGAGAACCGCCCAACACCTTGATGCACTGCACCCGGCGCGCCCCGCTGTTGTCGGCGACATCCAGCATTGTCTGAGTCTGAATCATCGGTTTTCTCCAAACCTAATCTGACTGCACTGGTTTCAGGCGCGAGCCGTTCAGCCCTTGGCCTGCTCGACGACCTCGACCAGCGTCCAGGACTTGCGCTTCGACAGCGGACGGCATTCCTCGATGGAAACCGTGTCGCCCAGCTTCGCCTGGTTCGCCTCGTCGTGGGCGTGCAGCTTGGTGGAGCGCTTCATGTACTTGCCGTAGATCGGATGGCGCACGCGGCGCTCGATCATGACGACAATGGACTTGTCCATCTTGTCGCTCACCACCTTGCCGGTGAGCGTACGAGCTTTCTTCTCTTCGGCCATCTCAGTCACCTGCCTTCTCGTTGAGCACCGTCTTCACGCGGGCGATGTCCCGGCGTACCTGCTTGAGCAGATGCGTCTGGCTCAACTGGCCGGTGGCCTTCTGCATGCGCAGGTTGAACTGCTCGCGGAGGAGTTCGAAAAGCTGCTCCTGCAGCGCTTCGACCGATTTTTCACGAATTTCCTGGGCTTTCATCACATCACCGTCCGTTTCACAAAGGTGGTCGAGACCGGGAATTTCTGGGCGGCCAGCGCAAAGGCTTCACGCGCCAGCTCTTCGGAGACCCCTTCGATCTCGTAGAGCACCTTGCCGGGCTGGATCTGTGCGACCCAGTACTCGACGGAGCCCTTACCTTTACCCATACGGACTTCCAGCGGCTTGTTGGAAATCGGCTTGTCAGGGAAGACCCGAATCCAGATCTTGCCGCCACGCTTGACGTGACGAGTGATGGCACGACGGCCGGCCTCGATCTGGCGCGCAGTCACGCGGCCGCGACCGGTGGCCTTGAGGCCGTACTCGCCGAAGCTCACCTTGCTGCCGCGATGCGCCAGGCCACGGTTGCGGCCCTTCTGCACCTTGCGGAACTTCGTACGCTTGGGTTGTAACATCGACTACATCTCCCCTTACTTGGAACCTTTCTTCTTGGGTGCGCCCTGGTTCTGCTGCTGCTTCTGCTTGGCGCGCACCTCTTCGATGCCCCCGAGGATTTCACCCTTGAAGATCCACACCTTGACGCCGATGACGCCGTAAGTGGTGTGGGCTTCGTAGGTGGCGTAATCGATGTCCGCACGCAGGGTGTGCAGCGGCACACGGCCTTCGCGGTACCACTCGGTACGGGCGATCTCGGCACCGCCGAGACGACCGGACAGCTGGATCTTGATGCCGCCGGCACCCAGGCGCATGGCGTTCTGCACGGCACGCTTCATGGCGCGACGGAACATCACGCGACGCTCGAGCTGGCCGCAGACGTTCTGCGCGACGAGCTGGGCGTCGAGTTCCGGCTTGCGGACTTCCTCGATGTTGACGTGCACCGGCACGCCCATCATCTCGGTGACTTCGCGACGCAGACGATCGACGTCCTCGCCCTTCTTGCCGATCACGATACCCGGACGTGCGGTGTGAATCGTGATGCGTGCATTGTTGGCGGGGCGCTCGATGGTGATGCGGCTCACGGAGGCGTTCTTGAGACGCTGCTCCAGGAAGCGACGCACTTCGAGATCGTTGTTCAGCTTATCGGCGTAGGCACCGCGCTCGGCGTACCAGACGGACGTGTGGTCCTTGACGATACCCAGCCGAATGCCTGTCGGATTTACTTTCTGACCCATCTGGTCGACTCCTACTTCTCGGCTACCTTGACGGTGATGTGGCAAGTGCGCTTCAAAATGCGATCCGCACGGCCCTTGGCGCGCGGCTGGATGCGCTTGAGCGTCATGCCCTCATCGACGCAGATGGTCGAGACACGCAGCTCGTCGATGTCCATGCCGTTGTTTTCTTCCGCATTCGCGATGGCGGACTGCAGCACTTTCTTGACCAGCTTGGCGGCCTTCTTCGGGGAGAAGGTCAGCAGGTCGAGTGCCTCGGCGACCGGCTTACCGCGCACCTGGTCAGCCACCAAACGGGCCTTCTGGGCGGATAAGCTAGCGCCACGCAGCTTTGCTGTGACTTCCATCTCTAATCCTCTCTCGGCTTACCGTTTGGCTTTCTTGTCCGCCGCGTGGCCGCGATAGGTGCGGGTGGCAGCGAATTCGCCCAGCTTGTGGCCGACCATTTCCTCGGAGACGTGCACCGGGACGTGCTGGCGACCGTTGTGGACCGCAATGGTGAGCCCGACCATGTTGGGCAGGATCATGGAACGACGCGACCAGGTCTTGATCGGTTTGCGGTCGTTCTTCTCCACTGCAGCCTCGACCTTCTTCAGCAGATGAAGGTCGATAAAGGGACCTTTCTTCAGTGAACGTGGCACAGCCGTTACCTCTTAATGTCTGTTACTTGGCCTTGCGGCGACGAACGATCAGCTTGTCGGTGCGCTTGTTCTTGCGGGTCTTGTGGCCCTTGGTCGGAACCCCCCACGGCGTCACCGGATGGCGACCACCGCTGGTACGACCTTCACCACCACCGTGCGGGTGATCCACCGGGTTCATGGCGACACCGCGAACGGTCGGGCGCACACCCCGCCAGCGCTTGGCACCGGCCTTGCCGAGTTGACGCAGGCTGTGCTCGGAGTTGCTCACCTCTCCCAGGGTCGCGCGGCACTCGGCCAGCACCTTGCGCATCTCGCCGGAGCGCAAACGCAGGGTGGCGTAGTTGCCTTCGCGGGCGACCAGCTGAGCACTGGCACCGGCGCTGCGCGCGAGCTGGGCACCCTTGCCGGGCTTGAGCTCGATGCAGTGGACGGTGGAACCCAGCGGAATGTTGCGCAGCGGCAGCGTGTTGCCACGCTTGATCGGTGCGTTCACGCCGGACTCCAACTGGTCGCCGGCACTCACGCCCTTGGGCGCGATGACGTAGCGACGCTCACCGTCCAGGTACTTCAGCAGCGCGATGTGGGCGCTGCGGTTGGGATCGTACTCCAGGCGCTCGACGATGGCCGGAACGCCATCCTTGGTGCGCTTGAAGTCGATCACACGGTAGTGGTGACGATGACCACCACCGACATGGCGCGTGGTGATGCGGCCATGATTGTTACGTCCGCCGGACTTGGACTGCTTCTCGAGCAGCGGCGCATACGGCCGGCCCTTGTAGATCTCGTCGCTGACAACCTTGACCAGGTGGCGGCGACCGGCGGATGTGGGTTTAGTCTTGACTACTGCCATGATCCGTACTCCTGCCCTTATTCGGCGCCAGAGAAGTCTTCGAGGGTCTCGCCCGCGGCCAGCGTGACGTAGGCCTTGCGGTAGCCCTTGCGCAGACCCGTGCCATGCAGGGTGCGCTTGGTCTTGCCCTTCACGTTGAGGACCTGGACGCTATCGACCTTCTTGCCGAACAGCGCTTGGACGGCCGCCTTGATCTCCGGCTTGGTCGCGTCGCTGGCCACCTTGAACACGTACTGGTTGTTCTCGGCGGCCATGGCAGCCTTCTCGGTCACGTGCGGTCCGAGCAGAACCTTGAATAGGCGTTCCTGGTTCATGCCAGCTTCTCCTCGAATTTGCGCAGGGCGGAGACGGTGACCAGCACCTTGTCGAAGGCGACCAGGCTCACCGGATCGGCGGCGGGGACATCGACGACATCCACGTTGGGGATGTTGCGCGCGGCCAGGTAGAGCTTCTCGTCGACCTCGTCGGTGACGATCAGCGCCTTCTCGAGGCCCAGCTCGCCCAGCTTGGCGACCAGCTGCTTGGTCTTGGGCGCCTCGACGGCGAACTCCTCGACCACCACCAGACGCTCCTGGCGGATCAGCTCGGAGAGGATCGAGCGCATCGCCGCACGATACATCTTGCGGTTGACCTTCTGCGTGTAGTCCTGGGGACGAGCAGCGAAGGTCACGCCGCCGCTACGCCACAGCGGCGAGCGGATGGTACCGGCGCGGGCACGACCGGTGCCCTTCTGGCGCCACGGCTTCTTGCCGCCGCCACGCACGTCGGAGCGGTTCTTCTGGGCGCGCGTACCCTGACGGCCGGCCGCGAGGTAGGCGGTGACGACCTGGTGGACCAGCGCTTCGTTGAATTCTTTGCCAAAGGTAGCGTCGGCGACTTCGACGGTGCCGCCAGCACCTGCAAGATTCAGATTCATCGGACTTTACCCCTCAGCGAGCTTTAACGGCACGGCGGACGATCACGTCGCTGCCCGGTGCGCCCGGAACGGCGCCCTTGACCAGCAGCAGGTTGCGATCGGCATCGACGCGGACGACTTCCAGGCTCTGAACGGTCACGCGCTCATTGCCCATCTGTCCGGCCATTTTCTTGCCCTTGAAGACACGCCCCGGGGTCTGACACTGGCCGATGGAGCCAGGCGCACGGTGGGACAGGGAGTTGCCGTGGCTGTTGTCCTGGGTGCGGAAGTTCCAGCGCTTAACGGCGCCCTGGTACCCCTTACCCTTGGAGGTGCCGGTCACATCGATCTTCTGACCAGCCTCGAAGAGGGACACGGAGAGTTCGCCGCCCACGTCCGGAGCTTCCTCGCCTTCTGCCAGGCGGAACTCCATCAGTGAACGACCGGCCTCGATACCCGCCTTGGCGTACTGACCGGCAGTCGCCTTGGTGAGATGCTTGGCCTTGCGGGAGCCGGTTGTCACCTGAACCGCGCTGTAGCCGTCGCTTTCGACGGTCTTGACGCGAGTCACGCGGTTGGGCTCAACCTCGATCACGGTTACGGGCACGGAAGTGCCGTCTTCGGTGAAGACGCGGGTCATGCCGCTCTTCTTACCGACCAAACCGATAGTCATGTTCAGTCTCCTATAGTGTACGGGGCTATCACCCGCTATGGCTGCCCTTTCCAGAGCATTCCACTAGCACGTTGTATGACGCCATCCCGGCGTGGCGGCTGCTGCTGGCTCCGGGCCAGCGCGGTGCCGCGTGTGTCTAGTGTTATCAGTCGAGCTTGATCTGTACGTCCACGCCGGCGGCGAGGTCGAGCTTCATCAGCGCATCGACGGTCTTCTCCGTCGGCTCGACGATGTCGAGCACGCGCTTGTGCGTGCGAATCTCGTACTGGTCGCGCGCGTCCTTGTTGACGTGCGGCGAGATCAGCACGGTATAGCGCTCGCGATTGGTCGGCAGAGGGATCGGACCCCGCACCTGTGCACCTGTCCGCTTCGCGGTATCCACGATTTCCTGGGCGGACTGGTCGATCAGGCGGTGATCGAAAGCCTTCAGCCGAATGCGAATCTTCTGGTTCTGCATTAGCCCTAAACTCCAATGGATGTCGACGGCGATCGCCGCTTACCCACGCATTCAAAGGATGCGCATTATAGGCATGCAGGAACTTCGCGTCAAACGAAGCCCGACATGCGCAGAAAGGGGGCTCCTCGCGGAGCCCCCTTCGATCATCGCAGGATACTGCTTACTCGATGATCTTGGCGACGACGCCGGCGCCCACGGTACGGCCACCTTCGCGAACCGCGAAGCGCAGGCCGTCTTCCATGGCGATCGGCGCGATCAGGGAAACGGTCATCTGGACGTTGTCGCCCGGCATGACCATTTCGACGCCTTCCGGCAGTTCACAGGTACCGGTCACGTCAGTGGTCCGGAAGTAGAACTGCGGACGGTAGCCCTTGAAGAACGGGGTGTGACGACCACCTTCTTCCTTGGACAGGACGTAGACTTCCGCCTCGAACTTGGTGTGCGGCGTGATGGTGCCCGGCTTGGCCAGGACCTGACCACGCTCGACCTCGTCACGCTTGGTGCCACGCAGCAGGGCGCCGATGTTCTCGCCGGCACGACCTTCGTCGAGCATCTTGCGGAACATTTCGACACCGGTAACGGTGGTCTTGGTGGTGTCCTTCAGACCCACGATCTCGACTTCGTCGCCGGTGCGGACGATGCCGCGCTCGACACGGCCGGTGACCACGGTGCCGCGACCGGAGATGGAGAACACGTCCTCGATCGGCATCAGGAACGGCTGGTCGATGGCGCGCTCCGGCTCCGGGATGTAGTCGTCCAGGGCCTTGATCAGGTTGGCAACGGCGGTGGTGCCCATGCCGTTGTCGTCCTTGCCTTCCAGCGCCATCAGCGCAGAGCCGATGATGATCGGGGTGTCGTCACCCGGGAAGTCGTACTCGTTGAGGAGTTCACGAACTTCCATCTCGACCAGCTCGAGCAGCTCTTCGTCGTCGACCATGTCGGCCTTGTTCAGGAACACGACGATGTACGGCACGCCGACCTGGCGAGACAGCAGGATGTGCTCGCGAGTCTGCGGCATGGGGCCGTCGGCAGCGGAACAGACCAGGATCGCGCCGTCCATCTGGGCGGCACCGGTGATCATGTTCTTGACGTAGTCGGCGTGCCCCGGGCAGTCGACGTGCGCGTAGTGACGCGTTTCGGACTGGTACTCGACGTGGGCGGTGGCGATGGTGATACCACGCTCGCGCTCTTCCGGCGCATTGTCGATGGTATCGAAGGCACGCCAGTCACCACCGAAGACCTCGGCGGAAACGCGGGTCAGAGCCGCCGTCAGCGTGGTCTTGCCGTGGTCGACGTGACCGATGGTACCGACGTTGATATGCGGTTTGGAGCGTTCAAACTTTTCCTTAGCCACTGCTATAACCTCTTTACGTTAGCTAACGGTTAACCGTTCTGGTTGATGACGGCTTCTACGACGCTGGAGGGCGCCTCTTCGTAATCCGCAAACTCCATTGTGTAGCTTGCGCGGCCCTGGGTCTGAGAACGCAGATCGGTCGCGTAACCGAACATCTCAGCCAACGGAACCGTGGCGCGAATGATCTTGCCTGAGGAAGAGTCATCCATGCCCTGTACAAGGCCACGGCGGCGGTTAAGGTCACCCATGACATCACCCATGAACTCCTCGGGGGTCACGACCTCGACCTTCATCACCGGCTCGAGCAGCACGGCCTTAGCCTTGCGAGCACCTTCCTTGATCGCCATCGACGAGGCGACCTTGAACGCGGTCTCGTTGGAGTCCACGTCATGGTAGGAACCGTCGAACAGCGTGACCTTGACGTCAATCATCGGGTAACCCGCGATGACACCGTTCTGCAGCTGCTCGAAAGCCCCCTTCTCGACGGCCGGCACGTATTCCTTGGGAACCACGCCGCCGACGATCTCGGACGCGAACTTGAAGCTCAGGTCTTCGTCCTCGCCCTTGTCTTCCGCGGTCAGCGGCTCGATGCGCAGCCACACGTGACCGTACTGGCCGCGACCGCCCGACTGACGCACGAACTTGCCTTCCTGCTCGACCGACTGGCGAATGGTCTCGCGGTAGGCAACCTGCGGCTTGCCGATGTTGGCCTCGACCTTGAACTCGCGACGCATGCGGTCGACGATGATGTCGAGGTGAAGCTCGCCCATGCCGGAGATGATGGTCTGGCCGGTTTCCTCGTCAGTCTTGACCTGGAAGGACGGATCCTCCTGGGCCAGCTTGCCGAGGGCGACGCCCATCTTCTCCTGGTCGGCCTTGGACTTCGGCTCCACGGCAACCGAGATGACCGGATCCGGGAACTCCATGCGCTCGAGAACGATCTTGTCGTTCAGGTCGCACAGGGTGTCGCCGGTGGTGACATCCTTGAGTCCGATGCAGGCGGCGATGTCGCCGGCATAGACTTCCTTGATCTCCTCGCGGGAGTTGGAGTGCATCTGGACGATACGGCCGACGCGCTCCTTCTTCTGCTTGACCGAGTTGTAGACGCTGTCACCGGACTTCAGCACGCCGGAGTAGACGCGGATGAAGGTCAGCGTGCCGACGAACGGGTCGGTGGCGATCTTGAACGCCAGCGCGGCGAAGGGCGCATTGTCGTCCGCCTCGCGGGTGGCGATGGTGCCATCCTTGTCGTCCAGCTCGCCCTCGATGGCCTTGACCTCGGTGGGCGACGGCATGTACTCGATGACGCCGTCCAGAACGGCCTGAACGCCCTTGTTCTTGAAGGCACTGCCGCAGGTGACCAGGACGATTTCGTTGTCCAGGGTCCGACGACGCAGGCCGGCCTTGATGTCGGCCTCGGGCAGGTCACCTTCCTCGAGGTACTTGTCCATCAGCTCTTCGGACGCCTCGGCGGCGGCCTCGAGCATCTGCTCGCGGTAGGTTTCGGCGGTTTCCTGGAGCTCGGCCGGAATGTCGACCAGCTCGTAGTTCATGCCGAAGTTGTCCTCGTCCCAGAGGATGGCCTTCATCTGGATCAGGTCGATGACGCCCTTGAACTCGTCCTCGGCCCCCCAGTTGATCTGGATCGGCACGACGTTGGCGCCCAGCTTCTGCTTGAGCTGGTCGAGCACCATGAAGTAGTCGGCACCGGCGCGGTCCATCTTGTTGACGAACACCATGCGCGGCACTTCGTACTTGTTGGCCTGACGCCAGACGGTCTCGGTCTGCGGCTGCACACCGGAGGAACCGCACAGCACGACGACGGCACCGTCGAGCACGCGCAGGGAACGCTCCACCTCGATGGTGAAGTCGACGTGCCCCGGGGTGTCGATGATGTTGATGCGGTGCTCGTCGAACTGCTTGTTCATGCCCTGCCAGAAGCAGGTGGTCGCCGCGGAGGTGATCGTGATGCCACGCTCCTGCTCCTGCTCCATCCAGTCCATGGTGGCTGCGCCATCATGGACCTCGCCGACCTTGTGGGAAAGGCCAGTGTAGAACAGGACACGCTCGGTAGTGGTGGTCTTCCCGGCGTCGACGTGGGCCACGATACCGATGTTGCGGTAACGCTTGAGCGGAGTCTTGCGTGCCACGGATGAAACCCCCGTAGATTAGAAGCGGTAGTGAGAGAAGGCCTTGTTGGCTTCTGCCATGCGATGCACGTCTTCACGCTTCTTCACGGCAGCACCCTTGCCTTCGGCGGCGTCCAGCATTTCACCGGCCAGACGCTGCACCATGGTCTTTTCACCACGGTTGCGGGCAGCATCGGCCAGCCAGCGCATGGCCAGCGCCTGACGGCGCGAGGGACGCACCTCGACCGGCACCTGGTAGGTCGCACCGCCGACGCGGCGTGACTTGACCTCGACCATCGGCTGGATGGCTTCCAGCGCCTTGTCGAACACATCCAGCGGTGCTTCCTGGGCACGCTCGGCAACCCGGTCCAGCGCACCATAGACGATGCGCTCAGCTACGGACTTCTTGCCGCTGATCATCAGATGGTTCATGAACTTCGCCAGGCGCTCGCTGTTGAACTTCGGATCCGGCAGGATCTCGCGCTTGGCGGCAATGCGTCTTCTAGGCATGATAAGCCCTCGTCGAAGGGTCCTTCAGGTAAACCCGAGACTCCCGCCCCGCGGGGCGACGCTCGACCTTACTCTTATCCGACCAATGTTACGTAAGAATCTCGGTGCCCCGGCCTCAGGCCTTGGGACGCTTGGTGCCGTACTTGGAACGGCCCTGCTTGCGGTTCTGCACGCCGGAGGTGTCGAGTGCGCCGCGCACGGTGTGGTAGCGCACACCCGGCAGGTCCTTGACTCGGCCGCCGCGGATCAGCACCACGGAGTGCTCCTGCAGGTTGTGGCCTTCACCACCGATGTAGGAGGTCACCTCGTAGCCGTTGGTCAGACGAACACGGCACACCTTGCGCAGTGCGGAGTTCGGCTTCTTCGGCGTGGTGGTATAAACGCGGGTGCAAACCCCACGACGCTGCGGGCAGGCCTGCAGCGCCGGCACGTCACTCTTGGCGACCGGGCGCTTGCGCGGCTTGCGCACGAGCTGGTTGATCGTTGCCATAGTCTGTAGCTGTCTCCAGTGATTGCCTCGCCTCAACAGCAGGCACGGGCGCACCCACCCCACTGTTAAAGGCTGCGCATTCTAAAGTCTCAGGATGAGCGGCGTCAAGGCCGGCGCCCCGCGGGGCGCCGGCTGCAGCTCACAACTCGTCGTCATCGGCATCCAGCGCGGTGAGCTGGGCACCCAGTTCCTGCTCGACCTCGAAGGCCGAGGGATGCAGGGTACGCTCGGCTTCCTCGCGCTTGCGCCGACGCTCGGCGTGGTGCGTCAGGCCGGTACCCGCCGGAATCAGGCGGCCCACCACGACGTTTTCCTTCAGGCCGCGCAGGTAATCGCGCTTGCCGGTCACCGCCGCCTCGGTCAGCACCCGCGTGGTCTCCTGGAAGGAGGCCGCGGAGATGAACGACTCGGTGGCCAGCGAGGCCTTGGTGATGCCCAGCAGCACGCGACCGAACTTGGCCGGGAACTTGTCTTCCGCGGCCAGCCGGGCGTTCTCCTCGAGCACCCGCACCAGCTCGACCTGATCGCCGGGGATGAAGTCGGCATCGCCGGCGTCGGTGATCTCCACCTTGCGCAGCATCTGACGCACGATCACCTCGATGTGCTTGTCGTTGATGCCCACGCCCTGGAGGCGGTAGACCTCCTGGATCTCGGCGGTGATGTACTTGGCCAGCTCCGCCACGCCGAGCAGCCGCAGGATATCGTGCGGGTTGCTCGGGCCGTCGGAGATCACCTCGCCCTTCTCGACGGTCTCGCCCTCGAAGACGCTGATCTGACGCCATTTCGGGATCAGCATCTCGAACGGATCGCCGGACTCCGGGGTGATCGTCAGACGACGCTTGCCCTTGGTCTCCTTGCCGAAACTGATCACGCCGCTGATTTCGGCGAGGATCGACGGCTCCTTCGGCTTGCGCGCCTCGAACAGGTCGGCGACGCGCGGCAGACCCCCGGTGATGTCCTTGTTGCCGGACGCCTCCACCGGAATGCGTGCGATGACCTCACCCACGCCGATCTGCGCGCCATTCTCGGCGGACACCACCGCGTTGCCGGGCAGCAGGTACTGCACGGGGGTGTTCGAGCCCGGCAGGGTGATGTGCTCGCCGGCTTCGTCGGTGAGCATGATCATCGGCCGCTTGTCGCGCCCCGCCGCCGGCCGCGAGGCCGACTCGATCACCTCGATGGAGGACAGGCCGGTCATCTCGTCCACGCTGCGGTGGATGGTGATGCCCTCGTCCATGTCGATGTACTGCGCCTTGCCCGCCACCTCGGCGATGACCGGGTGGGTGTGCGGGTCCCACTTGGCCACGGCCTGGCCACCTTCGACGTGGTCGCCGTCCTTGACGGACAGCTCGGCGCCGTAGGGCAGCTTGTAGTACTCGCGCTCGCGACCGTGCTCGTCGGCCACCGCCAGGGCACTGGAGCGGGAGACCACCACCAGCTTGCCGTCGGCACGCTCGACGTGCTTGATATTGTGCAGGCGCACCTTGCCGCCGTGCTTGACCTGGACGCTGTCCTGCGCGGAGGCCCGCGAGGCGGCACCGCCGATGTGGAAGGTCCGCATGGTCAGCTGGGTGCCCGGCTCGCCGATCGACTGCGCGGCGATGACGCCCACGGCCTCGCCGATGTTGACCTGATGGCCACGCGCCAGATCGCGGCCATAGCAGGCCGAGCACACGCCGTGCGAGGTCTCGCAGCTGATCGCGCTGCGCACCACGATCTCGTCGACGCCCATGGTGTCGAGATCCTCGCACCAGGCCTCATCGAGCAGCGTGCCACGCGGGATCAGCACCTCCTCGCTCGCCGGGTCGATGACGTCCTGGGCGACCACGCGGCCCAGCACGCGCTGCGCCAGGGAGACGATGATGTCGCCGCCCTCGATCACCGGGTGCAGGGTCAGGCCTTCCTCGGTGCCGCAGTCGGTCTCGGTGACCACCAGATCCTGGGCCACGTCGACCAGGCGACGGGTCAGGTAACCGGAGTTGGCGGTCTTGAGTGCGGTGTCCGCCAGGCCCTTGCGCGCGCCGTGGGTCGAGATGAAGTACTGGAGTACGTTCAGACCTTCACGGAAGTTGGCGACGATCGGCGTCTCGATGATCGAGCCGTCCGGCTTGGCCATCAGGCCGCGCATGCCCGCCAGCTGACGGATCTGCGCGGCGCTGCCGCGAGCCCCGGAGTCGGCCATGATGAACACGCTGTTGAACGAGTCCTGCTCGACCCGGTTGCCGTCGCGATCGGTGACGGTCTCCTTGGAGATACCCGCCATCATCGCCTTGGCCACCTTGTCGTTGGCCTTGGACCAGATATCGATGACCTTGTTGTACTTCTCGCCGGCGGTGACGAGACCCGAGGAGAACTGGTCCTCGATCTCCTTGACCTCATCCTCGGCGGTCTCGACGATCTCGCGCTTCTCGTCGGGGATAACGAAGTCGTTGACGCCGATCGACGCCCCCGACCAGGTCGCCAGGCGGAAACCGGTGTACATCAGCTGGTCGGCGAAGATCACCGCTTCCTTGAGGCCTGCGCTGCGGTAGACCTCGTTGATCAGCCGCGAGATCGCCTTCTTCTTCATCGGCTGGTCGACCAGCGCGAACGGCGCACCCTTGGGCAGGATGCGGAACAGCATCGCCCGGCCCACGGTGGTGTCGTAGAGCGCGGTCTTCGGCGTCAGCTCGCCGCTGTCCTCGTCACGCTCGTACTCGGTCATGCGCACCTTGACCCGGGCGTGCAGCGACACGCTCTGGGTGCCGAAGGCACGCTCCGCCTCGTCGAGGTTGGCGAACACCATGCCCTCGCCCTGGGCGCCGATGCGCTCGCGGGTCATGTAGTACAGGCCCAGCACCACGTCCTGGGACGGCACGATGATCGGCTCGCCGTTGGCCGGCGACAGCACGTTGTTGGTGGCCATCATCAGCGCGCGCGCCTCGAGCTGGGCTTCCAGCGTCAGCGGCACGTGCACGGCCATCTGGTCGCCGTCGAAGTCGGCGTTGTAGGCGGCACACACCAGCGGGTGCAGCTGGATCGCCTTGCCCTCGATGAGCAGCGGCTCGAAGGCCTGGATGCCCAGACGGTGCAGCGTCGGCGCACGGTTGAGCAGCACCGGGTGCTCGCGGATGACATCGGCGAGGATGTCCCACACCTCGGGCAGCTCGCGCTCGACCATCTTCTTGGCGGCCTTGATGGTCGAGGCCTGTCCGGTGGACTGCAGCTTGGAGTAGATGAACGGCTTGAACAGCTCGAGCGCCATCTTCTTGGGCAGACCGCACTGGTGCAGGCGCAGGGTCGGGCCCACGGTGATCACCGAGCGGCCGGAGTAGTCGACACGCTTGCCCAGCAGATTCTGGCGGAAACGCCCCTGCTTGCCCTTGATCATGTCGGCCAGCGACTTCAGCGGGCGCTTGTTGGACCCGGTGATGGCGCGGCCGCGGCGGCCGTTGTCGAGCAGCGCATCGACCGACTCCTGCAGCATGCGCTTCTCGTTGCGCACGATGATGTCCGGCGCGTTGAGATCCAGCAGCCGCTTCAAGCGGTTGTTGCGGTTGATCACCCGGCGATAGAGATCGTTGAGATCCGAGGTCGCGAAGCGGCCGCCGTCGAGCGGCACCAGCGGACGCAGGTCCGGCGGCAGCACCGGCAGCACCTCCATGACCATCCACGCCGGGGCATTGCCGGACTTGTAGAAGGCCTCGAGCAGCTTGAGCCGCTTGGAGAGCTTCTTGATCTTGGTCTCGGAGTTGGTCTGCGGGATCTCCTCGCGCAGCCGCTCGATCTCCTCCTCGAGGTCGATGTCCTTGAGCAGCGCCTGGATCGCCTCGGCACCCATGCGGGCGTCGAAGTCGTCACCGAACTCCTCGAGGGCCTCGAAGTACTGCTCGTCGTTGAGCAGCTGGCCGCGCTCCAGGGTGGTCATGCCCGGATCGATGACCACGAAGCTCTCGAAGTAGAGCACGCGCTCGATGTCGCGCAGGGTCATGTCGAGGAACATGCCGATGCGCGACGGCAGCGACTTGAGGAACCAGATGTGCGCGACCGGGCTGGCCAGCTCGATGTGGCCCATGCGCTCGCGGCGTACCACCGCCTTGGTCACCTCGACGCCGCACTTCTCGCAGATGATGCCGCGGTGCTTCATGCGCTTGTACTTGCCGCACAGGCACTCGTAGTCCTTCACCGGACCGAAGATCTTGGCGCAGAACAGGCCGTCACGCTCGGGCTTGAACGTCCGGTAGTTGATGGTCTCCGGCTTCTTCACTTCGCCATACGACCAGGAGCGGATCATGTCCGGCGAGGCGAGCGAGATCTTGATCGCATCGAACTCGTCGGACTGTGACTGCGATTTGAGGACTTTCACCAAATCTTTCATGGGGTCGCTCCGTTGCGGAGTTGTCATGAGCGGGGCCCGGTCATCTCGGGGCCCCGCGGACCGTCATTGGCAAGCGTCGGGCGTTTCAGCCTTCCAGCTCGATATCGATGCCCAGCGAGCGGATCTCCTTCACCAGCACGTTGAAGGATTCCGGCATGCCGGCCTGCATGCTGTGGTCGCCGTCGACGATGTTCTTGTACATCTTGGTACGCCCCTCCACGTCGTCGGACTTGACCGTGAGCATCTCCTGGAGGGTGTAGGCGGCGCCGTAGGCCTCGAGTGCCCACACCTCCATCTCGCCGAAGCGCTGACCGCCGAACTGCGCCTTGCCGCCCAGCGGCTGCTGGGTGACCAGGGAGTAGGAGCCGGTGGAGCGCGCATGCATCTTGTCATCCACCAGGTGGTTGAGCTTGAGCATGTACATGTAGCCCACCGTCACCGGACGGTCGAACTTCTCGCCGGTACGGCCATCGTAGAGATCCATCTGACCCGAGTCGGGCAGATCGGCCAGCCGCAGCAGGCCCTTGATCTCCTGTTCCTGGGCGCCGTCGAACACCGGCGACGACATCGGCACGCCGCCGCGCAGGTTCTTCGCCAGAGCGATCACCTCCTCGTCGGACAGCGAGTCGATGTCCTCCTGACGGGTGCCCGGCGTGTTGTAGACCTGGCCGAGGAACTCGCGAAGCTCGGCGACCTGCTGCTCGCGGGCGTCGCGCAGCATGGCATCGATCTTCACGCCCAGGCCGCGGGCGGCCATGCCCAGGTGGGTCTCGAGGATCTGCCCGACGTTCATGCGCGACGGCACGCCCAGCGGGTTGAGGACCACGTCGACCGGCTCGCCCTGGTCGTCGAACGGCATGTCCTCGATCGGCATGATCGCCGAGATGACACCCTTGTTGCCGTGACGGCCGGCCATCTTGTCGCCCGGCTGGATGCGACGCTTCACCGCCAGGTAGACCTTGACGATCTTGAGCACGCCCGGCGCCAGGTCGTCGCCCTGGGTGAGCTTGCGCTTCTTGTCCTCGAAGCGCTCGTCCATCTCCTTGCGACGGTTCTCGAGCTGCTCGTCGGCCTGGGCCAGCAGCTCGTTGAGCGACTCGTCCTGCAGACGCAGCTTGAACCACTGCTGACGCGGCAGCTCGTCGAGGTACTCCTCGCTGAGCACGTCGCTCTTGTTCAGCTTGGGCCCGCCGTTGACCGGCTGGCCGGAGAGCTGACGCTTGAGACGCTCGAAGGTGGCGTCCTCGGCGATGCGGTAGGTCTCCTGCAGGTCCTTGCGCACCTCGTCGAGCTGCATCTGCTCGATGGACAGCGCACGGGCGTCCTTCTCGACGCCGTCGCGGGTGAACACCTGGACGTCGATGACCGTGCCCTTCATGCCGGTCGGCGCGCGCAGCGAGGTATCCTTCACATCGCTGGCCTTCTCGCCGAAGATCGCGCGCAGCAGCTTCTCCTCCGGGGTCAGCTGGGTCTCGCCCTTGGGCGTGACCTTGCCGACCAGGATGTCACCGGCGCCGACCTCGGCGCCGATATAGACGATGCCCGCCTCGTCGAGCTTGGACAGCGCCGACTCGCCGACGTTGGGTATGTCCGAGGTGATCTCCTCGGCGCCCAGCTTGGTGTCGCGGGAGACGCAGGTCAGCTCCTGGATGTGGATGGTGGTGAAGCGGTCTTCCTGCACCACGCGCTCCGAGACCAGGATCGAGTCCTCGAAGTTGTAGCCGTTCCAGGGCATGAAAGCCATGCGCATGTTCTGGCCCAGCGCCAGGTCGCCCATGTCCACGGACGGCCCGTCGGCGAGGATGTCGCCGCGCGCCACACTGTCGCCCGGGCGCACGATCGGCCGCTGGTTCATGCAGGTGTTCTGGTTGGAACGCACGTACTTGGTGAGGTTGTAGATGTCGACGCCGGCCTCGCCGCCGATGATCTCGTCCTCGTTGATGCGCACCACGATGCGCTTGGCGTCGACCGAGTCGATCACGCCGCCGCGCCGCGCCACGGCGCAGACGCCGGAGTCACGGGCGACGAAGCGCTCCATGCCGGTGCCCACCAGCGGCTTGTCGGCGCGCAGGGTCGGCACCGCCTGACGCTGCATGTTCGCCCCCATCAGGGCGCGGTTGGCGTCGTCGTGCTCGAGGAACGGGATCAGCGCCGCGGCCACGGAAACCACCTGGCGCGGGGAGACGTCCATCAGGGTCACCTTGTCCGGCGCCATGAAGGTGGTCTCGCCCTTGTGACGCACCTGCACCAGGTCGTCGACCAGCTTGCCGGCCTCGTCCACGGTGGCCGAGGCCTGGGCGATGACGAAGTCACCCTCCTCGATCGCCGACAGGCGCACCACATCGTCGGTCACCTGACCGTCGACAACCTTGCGGTACGGCGTCTCGAGGAAACCGTAGCTGTTGGCGTGGCTGTAGGTGGCCAGCGAGTTGATCAGACCGATGTTCGGCCCTTCCGGCGTTTCGATCGGACACAGGCGGCCGTAGTGCGTGGCGTGAACGTCGCGCACCTCGAAGCCGGCCCGCTCACGGGTCAGGCCGCCCGGGCCGAGCGCCGAGACGCGACGCTTGTGGGTGACCTCGGAGAGCGGGTTGTTCTGGTCCATGAACTGCGAGAGCTGGCTTGAACCGAAGAACTCCTTGACCGCCGCCGCCACCGGCTTGGCGTTGATCAGGTCCTGCGGCATCAGGCCTTCGCTCTCGGCCATGGAGAGACGTTCCTTGACTGCCCGCTCGACGCGCACCAGGCCCACGCGGAACTGGTTCTCGGCCATCTCGCCGACGCAGCGAATGCGGCGGTTGCCCAGGTGGTCGATGTCGTCGACGTCACCGAAGCCGTTGCGGATGGCGATCAGCTCCTTGAGCACGGCCACGATGTCATCGTTGTCGAGCACGCCGGGGCCGGTGTCGGATTCACGACGCAGGCGGCGGTTGAACTTCATGCGCCCGACCGAGGACAGGTCGTAGCGGTCCTCGGTGAAGAACAGGTTGTGGAACAGGGTCTCGGCGGCCTCCTTGGTGGGCGGCTCGCCGGGACGCATCATGCGGTAGATCTCGACCAGCGCCTCGAGGGCCGAACGGGTAGTGTCCAGCTTGAGGGTGTCGGAGATGAACGGCCCGCAGTCGAGGTCGTTGGTGTAGAGCGTCTCGAGCGTGGTGACCCCCGCCTGGCCCAGCTTCTCGAGCAGGTCCGGGGTTATCTCGCTGTTGCACTCGCAGACCAGCTCGCCGGTGTTGGGATCGACCTGATCCTTGGCCAGCGTCTTGCCCAGCAGGTACTCCATCGGCACCTCGAGACGCTCGAGGCCCGACTTTTCCATCTGCCGGATGTGCTTCTGGGTGATTCGCCGGCCTTCCTCGACGATCACGCTGCCGTCGGCATCCTTGATGTCGAAGGTCGCGGTCTCGCCGCGCAGGCGTGACGGCACCAGGTCCACCGAGAAGCCGTTCTTCTCGATGTGGAAGGTGCTGGTGTCGAAGAAGATATCGAGGATCTCCTCGGCGCTCATGCCCAGCGCGCGCAGCAGAACGGTCGCCGGCAGCTTGCGGCGACGGTCGATGCGCACGAAGACGCTGTCCTTGGGATCGAACTCGAAATCCAGCCAGGAGCCGCGGTAGGGAATCACCCGCGCGGAATACAGCAGCTTGCCGGAGGAGTGGCTCTTGCCCTTGTCATGGTCGAAGAACACGCCCGGCGAGCGGTGAAGCTGGGAGACGATGACCCGCTCGGTACCGTTGACCACGAAGGTACCGTTCTCGGTCATCAGGGGGATCTCCCCCATGTAGACTTCCTGCTCCTTGATATCCTTGATCGCCTTGTTCGCCGAGTCCTTGTCATAGATGATAAGGCGAACCTTGACCCGCAGCGGTGCCGAATAGGTGACGCCGCGCAGCTGGCACTCCTTGACGTCGAACGCCGGGGTGCCGAAGCGATAGCTGACGTACTCGAGGGCGGCGTTGCCGGAAAAGCTCTCGATCGGGAACACGGACTTGAAGGCGGCGTGCAGGCCGACCTCGAGGCGCTCCTGGGGCGCCCGGTCCTGCTGGAGGAAGTCGTAGTAGGAATCAAGCTGGATGGCCAGCAGGTAGGGCACATCCATCACTTGGGGCAGTTTGCCGAAATCCTTGCGGATGCGTTTTTTCTCAGTGTATGAGTAAGCCATCTGTATTCCCCAGCTTGTTCACCATGGGTGACCGATGCGTGGTCGGCGCCACCTGACGGGGGCGTCCCTGTCAGGCGCTGACGGCAAGCCCCCTCGGGAGGCTCGCCGTCGGAATTCGCCTAGCGTTCGAATCGTCAGTGATGGGTACACGATAGGACGCTAGTGACAACAGAAAAAGGCCGGCAGCGGGCATCCCGCCACCAGCCATGGAAGCTTACGCAGCGCGTGAAGCCTTGGGGCACAAGGGTTACTTGAGCTCCACGGACGCGCCGGCTTCTTCCAGCTTCTTCTTGGCTTCTTCGGCGTCATCCTTGCTCATGGCTTCCTTGAGGGTCGCCGGAGCGCCGTCGACGGCACCCTTGGCTTCCTTCAGGCCGAGGCCGGTGATCTCGCGAACCACCTTGATGACGTTGACCTTCTTCTCGCCGGCGCCGGTCAGCACCAGGTCGAACTCGGTCTGCTCTTCGGCAGCGGCCGCTTCACCGCCACCCGGGCCGGCCACGACGGCGGCCGCGGCGGTCACGCCGAACTTCTCTTCCATCGCCTCGATCAGCTCGGCGACTTCCATCACGGTCATGTCGGCGACGGCGTTGATGATGTCTTCTTTGGTCAGTGCCATGATTGCTTTCCTAAACTTTGCGGAGCGCCCCGAACCGGTATCGGCGCTCGGTAACTGGGTAGACGATGTCGACTGCGGTCAGCAGGGGCCTCAGGCGGCCTCTTCCTTCTGATCACGCAGCGCGGCGAGGGTACGCACCAGCTTGCCGGCAGAAGCTTCCTTCATGACGGACATCAGCTTGGCGATCGCCTCGTCGTACGTCGGCAGTGTTGCCAGACGGTCCAGGTCGGCGGCCGGGATGAACTCACCCTCGTAGGCCAGCGCCTTGACTTCGAAGTCCTTCTCGTTCTTGCCGAACTCCTTGAACAGGCGGGCGGCAGCGCCCGGATGCTCGTAGGAGAAGGCCAGCAGAGTCGGACCCACGAATGTCTCGTTCAGGCACTCCCAGGGAGTACCTGACAGGGCGCGACGTGCCAGCGTGTTGCGCACAACACGGATCTGCACGCCATTCTCGCGGGCCTGCTTGCGCAGGTCGGTCATCGCGCCAACGGCGACGCCGCGAGAATCGGCCACTACAACGGAGAGAGCGTCCTTGGCTGCTTCACTGACCTCTGCAACAATCGCTTTCTTGTCTTCGAGACCTAGTGGCACAGTGTTCACTCCTTCGTGCCGAGGGGCTTGCCGGGCAAGACCACCTCGGAGGTTACCTTCTCGACCCGCCGCGGACGGCGGATCGCGGAATGATGGTGCTCACCAGCGAACTGGCGGGGCGCACCATCTGCGCAGGTGACCGGCGGCCATTAAGTCACCCGGAGGTGACGCCTGCGGTCTTTGACGGCGCCCCGCCCGCGAGGGTCGGGGACCGCAAAGTGACTGCTCGGCTTGACACGTCAGACGAACGCGGAGTGGTCGACGGTCAGACCCGGGCCCATGGTGGTGGACAGGGTCATTTTCTTGAAGTAGACGCCCTTGGACGTGCTGGGCTTGAGACGCTTGAGGTCGTTGACCAGCGCTTCCAGGTTGCCGCGAATGGCATCCGCCGGGAAGTCGACCTTGCCCAGCGTGGTGTGGATGATGCCATTCTTGTCGGTGCGGAAACGCACCTGACCGGCCTTGGCGTTCTTCACCGCGGTGGCCACGTCGGGCGTCACGGTGCCGACCTTGGGGTTCGGCATCAGGCCACGCGGACCCAGGATCTGGCCCAGCTGGCCGACCACGCGCATGGCGTCCGGCGAGGCGATGACCACGTCGAAGTTCAGGTTGCCCTTCTTGACGTCCTCGGCCAGCTCTTCCATGCCGATGATGTCGGCACCGGCTTCCTTGGCCGCATCGGCGTTGGCACCCTGGGTAAAGACGGCGACACGCACGTCCTTGCCGGTACCGTTGGGCATGACGGTGGCGCCACGCACGACCTGGTCGGATTTACGCGGATCGACGCCCAGATTGATGGCGACGTCGAGCGACTCCTTGAAGTTGACCTTGGAGAGCTCGCCGAGCAGGGCCACGGCCTCGTCGATGGAGTAGACCTTGGTACCGTCGACCTTCTCGCGGATCATCTGTGCGCGCTTGGACAGTTTAGCCATGATCAGAGACCCTCCACGTTGAGGCCCATGCTGCGGGCGCTACCGGCAATGGTACGCACCGCGGCGTCGAGATCGGCAGCCGTCAGATCCGGCTCCTTGGTCTTGGCGATCTCTTCGAGCTGCTCGCGGGTCACGGTGCCGACCTTGGTCTTGTTCGGCTCGCCGGAGCCGGACTTGATACCGGCTGCCTTCTTCAGCAGGACGGCCGCGGGCGGCGTTTTGGTGATGAAGGTGAAGCTGCGGTCGGAGTAGACGGTGATGACCACGGGCGTCGGCAGACCCGGCTCGATGTCCTGGGTCGCGGCGTTGAACGCCTTGCAGAATTCCATGATGTTGACACCGTGCTGACCCAGCGCGGGGCCCACGGGGGGACTCGGGTTGGCCTTGCCCGCTGCGACCTGCAGCTTGATGTAGGCCTGGACTTTCTTAGCCATGTTGCACTCCAGTTGGGTAGTAGCGCCTTGCGGCTCCCCGGTTTAACGGGCCGCCGCAGCGGCCCGACGAAAATCGGCTCGGCGAGGCTCGCTCAGTCCTTCTCGACCTGAGAGAACTCGAGCTCGACCGGCGTGGCACGCCCGAAGATCAGCACGCTGACCTGCAGACGGCTCTTCTCGTAGTTGACTTCCTCGACGACCCCGTTGAAATCGGCGAACGGGCCGTCGATGACGCGCACCACTTCACCCGGCTCGAAGAGCGTCTTCGGCCGCGGCTTGTCGGTGCCGTCCTGAACACGGCGCAGGATGGCGTCGGCTTCCTTCTGGGTGATCGGCGCCGGCTTCTCGGGCGTGCCGCCGATGAAGCCCATGACGCGCGGCGTCTCGTTGACCAGATGCCAGGTCTGGTCGTTCATTTCCATCTCGACCAGCACATAGCCGGGATAGAACTTGCGCTCGCTCTTGCGCCGCTTGCCGTCACGCATCTCGACGACTTCTTCGGTGGGCACCAGGATCTCGCCGAACTGATCCTCCATGCCATAAAGCTTCACGCGCTCGATCAGCGAGCGCATGACATGCTTCTCGAAGCCGGAATAGGCGTGAACGACGTACCAACGCTTGGACATGGAATCTCCTAACCGATGATGCTGGACATGGCCCAGCCCAGCAGGGTGTCGATCAGCCACAGCATCAGACCGACCAGCAGCACGGCCACCAGCACGATGGCGGTCGTCTGGACGGTTTCCTGACGCGTCGGCCAGACGACGCGCTGGATTTCACGGCGTGAGCTGCGAGCCAGCTCGACGAGGCTGCGCCCCTTCGCCGTGGTCAATGCCACGCCGGCAGCGGCAAGCCCCAGGGCGACCACGCCCAGCACGCGATACAGGAGAGCCTGGTCCGAGAAATAGGCATTGCCGACCACGGCCAGCGCAACGAGAACGACGACCACCGCCCACTTGAGACCGTCGTGGCGCGACTCCTGCACCTCGGCGTTTTGCTTCATGACGATGGAACTCCTCAAGGTGCGGCAATCGAAAAGACGGAAGTATATGGGACAACGCCAGCCTGGGGAAGACTGGCAGGCCAGGAGGGAATCGAACCCCCAACCTGCGGTTTTGGAGACCGCTGCTCTGCCAATTGAGCTACTGGCCTGCATGGATAGCGCGGCAACCTGTTGCAGGCTGCAACGCGACAGCGGGCAGGATGATAGCGTAACCAACTTGCCCTGACAACCCCGTCGTTTCGAGGCTTTCGAAAGCAGGAAGGCGAGCCTCGGCTCGCCTTCCTGTCGAAACTGGAGCTCATGGACGGATTTGAACCGTCGACCTCACCCTTACCAAGGGTGTGCTCTACCCCTGAGCTACATGAGCGTTACAACACTTTCTGGAGCGGGCAGCGGGGATCGAACCCGCATCATCAGCTTGGAAGGCTGAGGTTCTACCATTGAACTATGCCCGCCTGCCCACTCTTCTTGTCGACCCGCCAGCGCCGTGCCGACAGCAAACTGGTGGAGGGGGAAGGATTCGAACCTTCGAAGCTTTCGCGGCAGATTTACAGTCTGCTCCCTTTGGCCACTCGGGAACCCCTCCAGCATGGCGGCAAATTTTACCGCTTGAGACGATAGTGTCAAGCACTTGTTTTTCAGTAACTTGACGGCCGTTTCGGCCCGGCATCGCCTCGAACGCCGCGCATTGTGTCAAAGCAGCATGGAGATTGCAAGGCTTGCGCGAATTTTTTCCAGGGACGCCGCCTGCGGCACCCTCGGCGCCCCCGACATGCGCCCCGCCCGCTCGGCGGCAGTCAGCGGAAAGCAGGCTTCCAGCCCGGCATACACCATGTCGGGCCAGACGGCATGCGGAATGCGCAACCCCCGCGACACGACCCGGGCGTCTCCGCCGGTCAGCAGCAGCGGCAGCGCGGTCCCTTCGGAGTCACAGACCTCGCTGTAGATGCGGTTCACGGCACTGACCGCGGCCATGAAGATGCCGTGATTGACCGCCGCCGCGGTGTTGCGGCCCGGCAGCAGCAGATCGTCCGCCTCGCTGTCGGGGTCGATCGCCACGTTGCGCGTGCCCAGCTTGAGGCTTTCCTTCATCAGGCGCAGCCCGGGCACGATATAGCCGCCCAGGTGGCGGCCGCCCGGGAGCACGAAGTCGACGGTGATGGCGCTGCCGCAATCCACCGTGCAGCAGCCACCGGTGAGGTGGTAGCCGGCCAGCACGCCCATCCAGCGATCGACACCCAGCCGTTCGGGCTCCTCGTAGCCGCAGGTCACGCCCAGCGCCTCGGGCATCGAGCGGGCCACGTGCACGGCCCCCACCCGGCGCCTCAGCAGCGCCACGGTCTCGTCCAGTACGGCACGCCGCGCCACGCTGGAGATACGCACGGTACTGACCACGTCGAGATCGGGAATGTCGGCACGCGGGCGCCATTCCTCGCGCGTCCACACCGCACCGCGCGAGCGGATCTCGCTGCTGGCGATATCCTTCAGGCGCCACTTGGACAGCGTGTTGCCAATGTCCAGATCGAGAATCATGATCGCCCACGCACGCTGATCTCGCCGCCGAACAGCCGTTCCTCGACGCCCTCGCGGCGGACCAGCAGACAACCGGCCGCATCGACCCCCGTGGCGATCGCCGCCTGGCGCTCGTCGCCACGAATGATGTCGATGGCCGTGTCGGCATGGGCGTGACGCCGGTTCCATTCCGCCCGCCAAGGGGCGAAGCCGGTCGCCTCGAAGCCGTCCAGCAGATCCAGCAGGCCGGCGATCAGTTCGGCGGCGAGCGTGTTGCGCCCCGCATCAGGCGCCAGATCCGCGACCGCCGCCACCGGCTGGTCGATGCGCTCGCGCACCTCGCGCGGCAACGCCACATTCAGGCCGATGCCGACGACCACCTCGCAGGGGCCCTGGGCATCGCCGCTGAGCTCCAGCAGGATGCCGGCGAGCTTGCGCAGCTCGCCGCTGGCCGGATCCCGCATCAGAACATCGTTGGGCCATTTCAGCAGCGCCTCGACGCCGTGATGCTCCAGCACGCGGGCCAGCACGACGCCGACGGCCAGGCTCAGCCCCTCGAGCACGGCGGCCCCGCCCTCGAACCGCCAGCCCACCGAGAGCAGCAGGTTGCGTCCCCAGGGGCTCGCCCACTGACGGCCACGACGCCCTCGCCCGGCGCTCTGCCCTTCCGCCAGGCACACCTCGGCGTGCCCGGCCCCCTGGGTAAAGCGTTCGCGCACGAAGAGATTGGTGGAAGGCAGGGTTTCCTCGATGAACAGCCTGGCCAGGCGGCGTCGCGAATCGCGTGGCAGCTCGGCGATGATCGCCTGGCCGTCGAGCAGCTCGAGCGGCTGGGCCACGCGATAGCCCCGCCCCTTGACCGCCTCGAGAGGAATATCCATGGCCTCGAGCTTCTTGAGCTGCTTCCAGATGGCCGTGCGCGAAACGCCGAGGCGTTCGCCGAGCTGCTCGCCGGAGTGATAGCCGCCGTCGCTCAGCAAGCGTATGAGATCGCCGATGGTCATGGGCCTCGTCCCGCCGGAAAAACCGTCATTTTAGCGGAAGGCGCCGGTCGGCGGGAATGTTAGCGACCAAAGTGGATAAACGACAGGGTAGCGCGAGAGGAGCGCGGGCCAATTTTCCCGGCCCCCAACGCAAAAACCCCGGCCGTTGGGCCGGGGTTTTGCGGGATAGATGCCTGACGATGACCTACTCTCGCATGGAGAAGCTCCACACTACCATCGGCGCTAAGCGGTTTCACTG